>NZ_JBLWEO010000063.1:0-24410 GCF_048287395.1 Candidatus Electronema sp. PJ
AACTGCATCCGTTAGAGAAAGAACAAAAAACGAGCAACAGGACTTTATCTCGGAAACGTATGGTGATTGAACATATTTTTCGCAAACTCAAAGTGTTCCGTATTTTGAGTAAACGGTATCGAAACAGGAGAAAGCGTTTTGCTCTCCGCTTCAGCTTGATCGCCGCCGTCTATAACATAACATGGAGCTAACAATTGCTGGTCGATGACTTATGCAGGAGGTCTATTGTTGGCTTTTGCAAGAGATCTCTCCTTGTTAGCTCACGCATAGCTTACCCCTTCCTCTGTCCCTTGTTTGGCTGCGCACCTGTCAGTGTTTCCTTTTGCCGCTCCCGTGCCCTTGCGTCCTTCTCTACGTAGCAGTGCTTGCCGCTAAGGGGATTCTCGCCAGTCCAATACATCGCTGTGGACCAGGTTGACGGGGTAGGCGTGAAAATCTGCACCTGCTTCGGCAGCATCTTCAACTCACGCAGGCAGAAGCTGCGTAGCTCCTCCATGTCCTTTTGCGTGCAACCTGGATGCGCCGCGATCATATAATAAGTAAGGAACTGTGGCAAGCCCTCTTCCTGGGTCATCGTTGTAAACAGCTTACGAAAGGCCAGCAGGCTCTCTGTGCCCGGTTTGCCCATACAGGCCAGGACTTGTGGCTGACAATGCTCAGGGGCAGCTTTCATCTGACCAGAGACATGATGGCGCACCACTTGGCGGAGGTAGTTGAGACCATGCCGTGTATCAGCCAAGATCATATCGTAGCGAATACCTGATGAGACGACGACTTGCTTCATGCCAGGTAGCCGCCGCAGCTCTTCCAATAAGGCGATCTGCTTCCCATGATCAACATTGAGATTTGGACAGACACTGGGGTAGAGACAACGCCGCTCAGGACAGCAGCCTTTAGCGAGCTTCTTCCCACATTCAATCCCATACATATTCGCTGTTGGGCCACCCACATCCTGGATGCGTCCCTTAAAGGTACTGCGTTGCGAGAGCATTCGTGCTTCCCGGACAATCGACTGCCTACTCCGCCAGGTCACAGTCCGCCCTTGGTGGACAGCAATAGCGCAGAAGTTACATTCGCCATAACAGCCCCTATGTGAGGCAATGGAAAAGGAGATGGTGTCTAAGGCTCGCACCTGTCCCCTTTGGCGATCAAAAGGATGCACCTCCAGCTGATAATCCAGGTCATGGATGTGATCCAGTTCAGCCTGAGTGAGCGTGGGCTGCGGGGGATTCTGGATTAACCAGCGCATCCCGTATCGCTGGGCTAATCCCTGGGCAGTAAGCGGGTCATTCTGCGCATAGAAGGTTTGGAACATCTGGATGAAGGCCTGCTTGTGTGCATGGGTAGTGCCTGCGACCTCTTCATATGAGGGTAATTCCAGATACGCCTCGGGTTTGTGCTGCGCAGCATAGCATAGCCCACGAATATGCCGCGTCTCCTTGTCATCACGCAAGCACTCAGCTAACTCAACCACGCTGCGCTCGGCCATGCCATAGAGCAGGTAGTCTGCTTTCGCATCAAGCAGGAGTGAGCGACGTACTGTATTCCCCCACCAGTCATAATGAGCAATACGGCGCAGGCTGGCCTCGATACCTCCCAGGACAATGGACCGCGTCCCCTTATACTTGGCCCGAATCAGGTTGGCATAGACAATCACGGCTCGGTCAGGTCGACGATCATTCACCCCACCCGGGGTATAATCATCCTGCTGCCGTCGTTTACCTGAAGCTGTATAGTTAGCGACCATTGAATCCACAGAGCCGCCACTCACGCCCCAGAAGAGGAGGGGTTCCCCGAGACGGCAGATATCCTCGCTCTCCAGCTCTGGTTGGGCAATAATCCCCACCCGGAAGCCTGCGGCCAGTAGCACCCGCCCAATCACGGCGATGCCCATAAAGGGGGAATCAATGTAAGCATCGCCACTAATAAGAATAACATCCAGATGCGACCAACCCCGCTGCCCTACCTCTGCGGCAGTTGCTGGTAAGAAGCAGACAGATGACCCAGGTGCTGTGGTAAGGTGCTTCTTCATAGTGGATGTCGGAGATGAAAGCAAGAAGTGGTTAAGCAAGCCTCTTAGACCTGCTTTGATGAAGCACGTCTCCCTGCTTTATCAAACCAAGGCGACGTGCTTCATCATGCCAGGGTACCCTGCTTTGGGTAAAAAAGCAAAGGCTGCCTGATTTGCCAGAGCAGAGTGGCTTGTTTCTTGACATTTCCTTGTTTAGTGATCTATACTGACTGCGCCGCTCTCTGGCGGCACAACGTTCATTGAGGAGGGTAGTATGAGAGGGAGAAATGTACTGGTAGGTGCGCTCTTGCTGGCAGCGGTGAGTGCAATACAGGCGCAGGCTGGAGAAGATTGCCCAGGCCAGGCCTGGGTAGATTTCGGACGCGAGGTCCAGGGGGGAGCCTGTGCGCACATGGGTCTCAATACTAACGCAGGTGTATGCAGACCTGGTGATGCTTACGAGACGCGCTGTGATGATCGGCGAGGTAGTTATGGACAAACCCAGTACAAGATTTGTCAAGGCAGGCAGCGTTGTGGTGGCCGAGATGATAGACATGATCGTGATGACCGAGGCTGCCAGCCGAGCCGTGGCTACTCGGCGTATGACTGGGACTTTGACGTATGTGCGCCCTGCCCTCGTGGCACCCGCAATAATGATGGCAGGGGGGGCTGTGGTGCCATAGGACACCCAGCAGGTTGCCGCCCTGCACCTGGCTATACGCCACAAACCTGGGACTTTGCGGCCTGTGCGCCTTGTCCCCCGCATGAGCGTAACCATGACGGCGTAGGTCGCTGTGAAGAGGCAGAGAGGCCAAGGGAATGTCGGCCACGTCACGGCTATACTAGCTCTACCTGGGACTTTGAACGCTGTGCGCCCTGTGGCCGCGATGAGATTAACCGTGACGGCAGAGGCCCTTGTGAGCGGGATTGCCGACCCAGGCATGGGTATTCAGCCTATCAATGGGACTTTGTGCAGTGCAGACCCTGCGCCAGGGGTGCATATAACTATAATGGCAGAGGCCCCTGCGAACGCGGCAACGAACACATGTTTTAGCCTGCTGAGGCGGCTACATTCTGCTGCCCTGCCTACTATGGCAGGGCAGTCGAGGTTTCTCGATGCAGTATTCTCTGGACGAGCTGGCGATGGCCAGCGGGAAAGGCAAACCTAGTTAGCTCATCAGGGTGTACCCAGAAGAATTGGCTGGCAGCATGAAGTACAGGTGTCGTAGCCTGCTGGGTATCCTGCAAGCGGCCCTGGAAAGCATGAAGTGTCACCCTATATTTGCTGTAATGATGCACCACGGTAGCAACGTACCTGAGATCCACTATCGAGAATTCCGTCTCCTCGAGAATCTCGCGCCGCACGGCCTGCTCAGGGCTTTCCCCTGCTTCTAATCGCCCACCTGGGAACTCCCATAAACCACCCCAGACATCATCTGGCAAACGCTGTTGGATGTAGAGCCGTCCCTGGTCTTCAATGATCCCGCACGCCATGCTGATGTCGATCTTCTTTGGCTTTGGGCCTGATACGGGTCGCTCCTGAACCGTGCCTTGCCTAAACGCTTGGCAGTAGGCCTGCACTGGACATATACGGCAGGCTGGTTGCTTCGGTGTGCAGAGCAATGCCCCCAGTTCCATCAGTGCCTGATTAAAGTTGCGCGGATCATCGGCAGGCAATAGCTCGGCACACAGCTGCAAGAGTTGCTTCTTGGTTGCTGCCTGTTTAGCTGGCTCTGCGATATCCTCAAGCCGACAGAGCACCCGCTCAACATTGGCATCTACCAGTGGCATTGCTTGTTGAAAGGCGATAGACAGGATGGCCGCAGCCGTGTATGGCCCAATCCCAGGCAAGGCTAACAATGCTGCCTCGTTGTTGGGTAACTCGCTGCCGTGTTCTTGGATAAGCAGTTCAGCCGTCTTGCGGATGTTACGTGCCCGGCTATAATATCCCAGTCCTTCCCAGGCCTTGAACACGGCTTGCTCTGAGGCCGCAGCCAGGGTGTGGATGTCTGGGAATTGCGCCAACCAGTGCTGGAAATACACCACGACTCGGTCCATTTGGGTCTGCTGGCCCATGATCTCAGATATCCAGATCTGATAGGGCTGATAGTCCTTACGCCACGGCAGAGGACGTTGGTTCTCGGTAAACCAGGCAAGGAGTGTTGTACTAAAGAGGAGAGGCTTATTCATCGGTCATGAAAAGGTTGGCGCGTGGCTGGCAACGCAAGTTGTCGGCGCAGCAACATCATAAGCAAGAGCCGCTGATCAGGAAAGAGAATTCTCTGGCCTAGTTGCTGGTCTTCTTACCCTGGCGCATGTGAGCTTGTTAGGCTGACACCGGCCACGAATTACTTGACATCTCTGTGGAACTCCCGGTACGATTGGTGCAGTAGTTCATCCTGATTCCAATCCCTTCACCTGTTCCGGGAGGAAGAGCATGAAGCCGTTCCGCCGCCTTATTTTCCTAATTACCAGTCTTACCGTTCTTGCCCTCTTTGGTTGCGATCAAAACCAAGCTCCACAATCTCAAAACAACCCAAAAGCAAAGTCCAATCCAACTGACTCGCTTTCCATTGTTGCTGGCTCTGAGAACAGTACCTTAGAGCCACTGCTCCAGCAACTTGCCCGGCAGCAGAATATCGACATCCAGGTCAAATATATGGGTTCGGTTGATATCAGCTTAGAACTGGCTAAGGGGGCTGGCTCTCAGTTTGATGCGGTCTGGCCTGCTTCCAGTCTCTGGCTGTCCTTAGGTGATAAGCAAGGCGTGGTCAAAAACGCCAAGTCAATCATGCGCAGCCCGGTAGTCTTTGCGGTCAAGAAATCTATTGCCCAGAAACTCGGCTGGGACAAGAAGGATGTCACGGTTATGGATATCCTGGAGGCGGTAGAGAAAGGCAATGTCCACTTTGCCATGACCTCAGCCACCCAGTCTAACTCCGGTACCTCTGCCTTTCTCGCCTTTCTCTCCGCCTTTGCCGGTGGCCCAGAGGTACTGATGAGTGAGCATCTGAATGATCCCAAACCTGCGGACAAGATCAAACGCTTCCTGCGCAGTGTCAACCGCTCGTCTGGCAGTTCTGGCTGGCTGAAAGACATGCTGCTCAAGGATTATCTCTATTATGACGGCATGGTCAACTACGAAGCTATGGTGATTGAGTTCAATCGCCAATTGCTGCCTGGTCAGGAACCGCTTTACGCGGTGTATCCTGTGGATGGCATCTCCATCGCTGACAGTCCACTCGGTTTCATCGCCAAGGGCAATGCCAGTAAGGAAGCTGCCTTTGCCAAGCTCCAGGAGTATCTGCTCAGTCCGACCGTGCAAGACAATATTCAGGCCCAAGGTCGCCGCACTGGCCTGATTGGCATGGAAGCTGATCCAGCCAAGAGCGCAACCTTGAACGCTGTCTTCAATTCTGACTGGGGTATCAACCTCAGCCGCATCCTTACCCCGATTAGACTCCCTGCCACGCCGGTGGTTTCCGAGGCCCTGAATCTCTATCAGACCGCCTTCCGCAAGCCTTCGCTCACTGCTTACGTGCTGGATTACTCTGGCAGCATGGCAGGCACAGGTGTGGAGCAGTTACGCCGAGCTATGCGGACTTTGCTCGATCAGCGCATTGCCAAGGAGTACCTCCTCCAAGGTTCGCCAGAGGATCTGACCATTGTCGTGCCCTTTAACAGTGATGTGCTGAACTCTTTGCAGGCGCAGGGCAATGATCCGCAGGTATTGGGCGAGCTGTTGGCCAAAGTAGAGGCCTTAGAACCTGGTGGCGGCACCAATATGTACGTGGCCGCAGCAGAAGCAATGAAGATGATGAAGTTCCAAGCGGAATCTGGCAAATATCACGCCGCTGTCATCGTGATGAGTGACGGCATGAGCGAAGGCGGCCTGCCGCAGTTCAATGCCATGCTGCAAGGCACTGGCCTTGGCAAGGATGTCCCGGTCTTCACTATCCTCTTTGGGGATGCCCAGCCCGAGCAGATGAAGGCTTTGGCCGAGGCCATGTCAGGCCGGATGTTTGATGGCCGCAAAGATGTGGTGCAGGCGTTCCGGGAAGCGAAGGGTTACAATTAAATGCAGCTCAGTCCGCATTTCAGAAACTGTTTTGGAACGTCCGCAAGGAGCTTTTGGATGTTCAGGATCGGCTTTGCAAGATTAGCAAGCTCGTTGCGGACGTTCGCCAGCTCATTCTGGATGTCCATAACGACGTTTAGGATGTCAAAAACCTCTTCCTTGATGTTCCCGACGAGCTTGAGAACATCCAAAATCTCACTTGGAACGTACCAAACGTCGTTACGGACATTTCCGAGGAGGTTTTGGACATTCGAAATGTCATCAAGGATGTTCCGAATCACGCCGGGAACGTCCGGTATCTCGTTTGGAATGTCCATAACGAGACTCGGAACATCCAAAACCTCGTTTGGGATATCCCAGAACAGCTTACGGACGTGCCCGTGCCGTCTTGGAGGGTCTGAATTTAGCCTGCTATGATCAAAGAACTCGTCTCCGGCATCGGTGCAGCCTTTCTCTTCCTGCTACTGCTTTTTCAAGGGACATTTTGGTGGCTAAGTCTTGCACTGGCGGTCGGCGCATACGTGGGCATTCGCCTGCTTTTCCCGCCAGAGCATCGGAAGGTGTTAGCCGTACTGCCAGAAGGGGTCTCGCAAGAAGCTTTTGACAGCTACCTCTCGCAGTGTCGCTTGGCTCTGTCCTTGGTGAAAGAAGACGCGGAAGCGGTCAAAAATCTGACCTTTAAAAAAACCGTGCTGCACCTCTGCGAGCTGGGCGATGAGCTGCTGGTTAATTTCACCAAAGACCCGCAGGATATGCGAATGGCCCAGGCTTTGCCTGACCGTCTTCAGCGATTGCACGAGATTCTAGCCGGCTACATCGACCTTGCCAGCCAGAAAACCCAGTCACCCCAAACCACGCGGGCATTAGAGGAAACGGAAAAAGCCGTGACCAAGGCCGTGGCCAAGTTTGAAGAGATGCACCACCGCCTGTTGGAGAATGATGCCCTTGATCTCAGCACCAGTGCCAAAACCTTTGACAATCTGCTCGACTTTGACTGAAACCGCAAGGAGAACAATATGCAAAAATTTTTAGGACTGCTCATTCTGCTGGCCGTGGTTGTGGCTGCGGCCTTTTTCACACTCGGCAAGGAGAAGATTTCTACCCTGAGCGGCAACAGTGTTGCCAAGAAAGAGGCGGTCATGGTGACTGGCCGGGCAGGTTCAGAAAAGATCGCCTTCCTGCAATCGGAAAAGGTCACGCAGCTGCTGCTCGAGCAAGGGCTGCGGGTGAATGTTAAAAGATCAGGCAGCGTAGCAATGGTGCAGGAATCCTCCAGCGACGACGATTTTCTCTGGCCCGCCAGCCAAATTAACGTTGAGTCGTTCAAAAGTTCCAGCTCCGGCATGAGACTCCAGCAGTCAGCAGACATTTTCAACTCTCCCATCGTGCTGTACTCCTGGGATATCGTCACTGAAGCCCTGATCAAGGCCGGGATAGTGCAGCACAAGGAGGGCGTGAATTATATTATTGATCTGCCCAAGCTGCTTGAGCTGGTTAAGGCAAAAAAACAGTGGAAGGAAATCGGCCTGGCCCAGCTTTACGGCAGTCTGATCATCCGCACCACCGATCCCAGCAAGAGCAATTCCGGCAATATGTTTGCTGCCTTGACGGCCAACACCCTGAACAACGGTGAAGTGGTTACAGCAGAGAGTCTTGACAACGTACTACCCCAAGTCAAAGACCTTTATGCCCGGCTTGGCTACATGGAACCGTCTTCATCCGACCTCTTTGAGAAATTCCTCCAGCAGGGAGTTGGGGCTTACCCGATGATCGTTGGTTATGAGAACCAGCTGGTCGAATATTCGCTGCTGCACAAGGAGCACATCGCGCTGCTCAAGGCCAAGGTGCGGATTCTCTACCCTGTGCCCACGGTTTGGGCCAGCCATCCCCTGATTGCCTTGAGTGATAAAGGGAGAAAACTGCTGACCGCCCTCAAGGAGCCGGAAATCCAGAAATTAGCCTGGGAACAGCACGGCTTTCGCAGCGGCTTGATGGGGGTTGAAAACGATCCATCAGTGATCGAGGTAGTTGGTTTGCCTAAGAGCATCGATGCGGTCATGCCTATGCCCAGCGCAAGCGTGATGGATAAAATAACCACGCACCTCAGCAGCTTTTAATCCGTATCCCGCAAACAGGAGGGACAGACCATGAGCGATAATTTGCCGATGCTGGCGTTGACCGACCAGAAAAACAGCCTGTTGTGCCAGAAACTGGCGGAGAAATCCCCGGCCAAACTGAAGGCAGCCCAGGAAATGGTAGCCAAGCTGGACTTCAGCAAGACCCAAGCTGTGCTCGCATTCGGTGTGAGCAGCCAAAAAGGGCTGGTTGATTTCACTGACTCGGTGTTGACCAAAATTCGCTCCGGTGATGCAGGGCCAACCGGGCAGTTGATGTCTGATCTGAAGGGCAAAATCCTTGATCTTGACGTGCGCGGCTTGCCGCAAAGCGCAGGCAGCGCGTTAAGCCGGGTAGTTGGCAACCTGCCAGTGGTAGGCGGCTGGCTGGCTGCCAAGGTGGATGCGGCCCGCGCCTTTATTCGCCGCTACGAAACCCTGAAGGTGCAGATTGACGACATCACCAAGAAACTTGAGGGCGAGAAGACCAACCAGATCAGCCATCTTAACCGGCTTGACACCCTTTACGACCGCAACAACGAGTATTTTGACCAGCTCGAAGTGGTGATTGCCGCCGGTGAACTGAAGCAGGTTGAGATGGAAGCCCAGTTTGAGCAGCAGCGGCAGAATTTAGCGGCCCAGAACGGCGTTGATGCCAAGGAGCTGCAAGACTTGAAGGACTTTGGCGACTGTATCCAGTCGCTTGACCGGCGGCTCTACAACCTGAAACTGGCGCGCGCCTCAGCAGTGACTTCTGGTCCGACGATCAGAATCGCCCAGGAAGGGTCTAAGGCGATTGTGGAGATGATTCAAGATTCCATTTTGATGATGATCCCGGAATGGAAGAAGCAGTTAGTCATTGCTATTTCCCTTTTTGACCAGAAGCGGGCGATGGCAATGGTCAATGAGACGCGGGAAATGACCAACAACCTGATGCTCTCCACTGCCGAGATGCTAGGAGAGACCCAAGCGGCGGTTAAAAAGGTTCAGGGCGAGGGTTTTGTCAAAGTGGAGACCTTGCAAAAGATGACGGACAAGCTCTTGCAGACCATTGACCAGGGCATCAAGATGGATATCGAGAACCGACAGAAGCGGGCCGAAGGGCTGGAGAAATTGGCCGAAGCTGAGGAGAAACTGAAGGCAGCTCTCAAATCTGCGAGCGAAGCGGTACTGACCGCCTAGGAGGAAAGAACCTTTTGCAGCGGAGAAGCAGTTGTTTGTTGTTTACTCACCAAGGTTTTCAGCTGTAAAAAGCTCTTTTAGGGATCAGTAACATTCCTTTGTAGCCAAGCAAGAGAAGGTTCTAGCTCGGCCACAAAAGGTTCTTGTTGAGCCAGAACCTCCTCTTGCCGAGCAACAACCTTTTGTTGTTCAGCAGAAGAAGGTTTTTGCTTGGCCACAACCTTCTCTTGTTTAGCTAAAACTCTTTGTTGCTCGGCAAGAGAAGGTTGTTGTTTGGCTGGAGCATTCTCTTGTCAAGCCACAACCTTCTTCTGCTCGGCTAACACCTTCTGTTGCCGAGCAACAACCTTCTCTTACCGAGCCGCAACCTTTTGTCAGCTGGTTTACAACGGCTTACAGCTCCATGTGCTCGGCTATACAGGGCGTATCTTCCTCTCCCCAGTCGCTGCAACCAAGCGGCCTTAAGCCATGCGCGGCTCTGGCTCGGTCGCAGTCCTCGTTGACTTTGCCATCAATCAAAGAAGGCTGGAAAGCCCGGCATACTGAGGAGCGGCGTTCGTAAATACCGCAGGCCACACTCCTGCCAATCTCGCCAGTGAGGGCTACACAGCGCGGCTGAAGCCCTCTGGTGCCCTTCATCTGCACCCGGAAGTCGTTTATTTTCTCGGTAAGCTGGTCAGGTACGCCGCCGGGTGTCCCGGATTCCGTTTCTGCCCAGTAAAAGGAGGCGCGAAAGAAGGCGCAGCAGGCTCCACAGGTCAAACAGGGATTGCTGATGGGTTTCATGACGGTTCACCGGAAAGACAGATTGTTTGGTGCTGAATGCGCGATACCATAGGGTCTGCCGCAAAGCCAGTCAAGGGGAAAAAATCCTTGCCGCAAGAGGAAGAAATGTGTTCTGCTAGTCCAAAACTGGATTGCCAGTTCTGCGAAGTTGAGCTTGCCTGAACACCCCTTGATTCCATGCGCCCTCTGCATCCCTTAGCCCTGCCTTTGCACGGCCAGATCCTGATTGAAGCCAGTGCTGGCACCGGCAAAACCTATACCATTGCCCTGCTCTTTCTTCGCTTGCTGCTTGAACAGGAGCTGGCGGTTGATGAAATCCTAGTTGTCACCTTTACCAAGGCTGCGGTGGAAGAACTGCGCGGTCGGATCCGGCAACGCATTCGTGACGCGCTGGATGTACTTGAAGGCCACGGGCCAGAAGATCAGCTCCTCCACGGATTACTGCAACAAGCAGGGGAACGAGACAAAGCCGCAGTCCTGCTCGCCGATGCTTTGACCCGGATGGACGAGTCTGCCATCTATACCATCCACAGCTTCTGCCATCGAATGCTCCAGGAGTTCGCTTTTGAGTCTGGTGCGCCCTTTGAAATGGAGTTGATCGACAGCGAAGCCCAGCTGCGGCAGCGCATCATCGAGGATTTCTGGCGGCAACGGTTTTATCCCGCGCTTGCGGACGAAGCAGCCTGGGCTTTGGCCCTTTGGCAATCACCTCAAGGCCTGTTGAACGCCCTGGGTGGGCATCTTGATCGGGAAGATGTGGAGTGCATTCCCAGCGTCAATCAAGAGGAGCTGGCCAACTTAGCTGCCAAACTGGCCGCGCTCTTTACCAAGGTCCAGCAACAATGGCAGCGGGAAGAAATATTCGCTCTGCTCTGGAAAAACAAGCAGCTCCCGCAGGATAAAAGGAAAGGCCACGGCCCAGAACGGTTGGCAAAGGCGGCAGATTTACTCGATAAGCTGACCAGCCTGGCTGACCCCTTACATCTCGCGGGTGAAGACCTGGAACTGCTCCAGGTCTTCACCCCAAGCGGCATTTTGTCCTCCTTTTCCCTGCTGAAAAAGAACAGCGGCGAGCCTCCTGCGCACCCTTTTTTCGTCCTGTTCGAGGATTTTTTGGAGACGCGGCAAGGTCTCATGCGCGGGCGGCAAATCGCGGTTCTGTTGGAGGCCAGAGCCTATCTGCGCAGCGAACTCGCCCGGCGTAAGCAGGAGCAAAATCAGCTGTGTTTTGATGATCTGCAAAGTTGCTTGGCCAAAGGACTACAGGCCGAGGCAGGCGACAAGCTGGCCCAGCGCATTGCCCGGCGTTTTCCGGTCATTTTGGTGGATGAGTTCCAAGATACTGACCCGCTCCAGTACCGCATTGTCAAAGCGGTTCACACTGCCGCCCAAACAACGCAGGCCAAACTGGCTGGCCTCTTCTTAATTGGCGATCCCAAGCAGGCCATTTACAGTTTCCGGGGCGCAGACATCTTTACCTATATCCAAGCCCGCCATGATACCCCGGAGCGAAACCGTCTGACCATGCTGGTTAATCATCGCTCCAGCACGGCAATGGTGCAGGCCGTGAGTCGTCTGTTTAGCCACGAGGCTCCGTTTCTTTTTGCCAAAGAGGAAATTGATTTTCCGCCAGTTGCAGCAACTGGGAAAGTGGAGAGCCAGCCTTTGTTCCTGCCTGGCAACAGCTCCGCCCTCACCTGCCTCTTCCTGGAAGAGACGGGCAAGGCGTTGGCCAAAGCAACTGCGGAGTCACAGGCAGCCCGCTTCTGTGCAAACGAAATTGCCCAGCTTTTAGCGGCGGGACAAGTAGGTCTGGCCAAGATTGGCGAGCAGGCTTTGGCCGCAGGCGACATTGCGGTGTTGGTGCGCACCAATGCTGAGGCAGAATTAATCCGTCGCGAGCTGAATGATCTGGGTATCACCAGTGTTTGCGGGGATAGGGACTCGGTTTTTGCCAGCAAAGAGGCCCGGCAGCTGCTCCGCTGTATGGCCAGCCTTAATGATTTGTCGGATTTAGCGCAAATGCGGACGGTTTTGGCTGAGTATCTCTTCTGCTGGACTGCCCCGCAGCTGGCCCAGTTGCGCGAAGATGGCCAGGCCCAGGAGGAAATCATGGCCACCATGAGCCGCTATCAGCAGCTCTGGCAGCAGCAGGGCTTTTTGCCGATGTTCCAGCAGCTCCTCAGCGAGCAGAAAACCGTGCGCAAGCTACTGGCTGCCCCTGCTGGCGAACGAATACTGACCAATTTCCTCCATCTCGCGGAACTGCTGCAAGAGGCTTCCCGACAACAGCCTGGTACCGCAGCCCTCCTTCGTTGGTTCCATGATCAACTCCAGCAACCTGAAGGGCAAGCGGAAAATCAGCAGCTGCGATTGGAAAGCGATGCGCATTTAGTCAAAATCGTCACCATTCATAAGGCCAAGGGCATGGAATATCCCCTGGTTTTCCTCCCTTTTCTGTGGTCAGCCCGGCCTTGTCCGCCTGATAAGCCGCTGGCTTTTCATCGCGCTGACCGCTTTTTTCTTGATCTTGGCTCTGGCAACCAAGAGCATCTCGCTTTAGCCGAGCACGAGCGGCTGGCTGAGGATTTGCGCCTGCTCTATGTGGCCTTAACCAGGGCTGTCCACGCCTGCTACTTCTGTTGGGGCTGGATCAAAGGGATGGAACAGACGGCATTGGCCTATCTGCTCCATCGCGGCGAGATTACCTCTGCCGCCCAGCTGCTCACTGACGTACAGCAACTCGGCGCAATAAAACCCTATCCAGCAGAATTTTCTCCACCTCAGCTCCGCTTTGGAGAACAAGGGGCTGACCTGAAAGTGGCCCGGTTTCACGGCAAGATCAGCACGGATTGGCAGATGGTCAGCTACTCCAGTCTGACTGCCCGCAAGGATGCCCTGCCAGAGCAGCCAGATCATGATGAGATCACCGAGGAAAAGAGCCTGACTGCGGGCCAAGACGACGTATTCGGTTTTCCTAAAGGCGCAGCCGCAGGCACTTGTCTGCATGTGATTCTGGAGCAGATCAGTTTCAGTGAGGCCAGCGGCCAGGAAGCGATGATTCGCAGCCAGCTCGAGCGGGCTGGGTTTGCGGCCTCTTGGCTGCCAGTGGTCAGCAAGTGGATTCAGGATGTCGTACACACCACCTTGCTGCCAGGCTTCTCGCTTTCTAAGCTGAAGGAGAGCGAACGGGTGAATGAAATGTCCTTTTATTTTCCGCTAGAATCCCTTCGGCTCGACCAATTCAACCGGGTACTGCGGCAGTTCGGCTTTGCGCCTCTGCCAGACCAAAGCGGCACCTTGCACGGCCTCATGACCGGCTTTATTGATCTGTTTTTTTGCTGGCAGGGCAAGTATTACCTCGCTGATTACAAATCCAACTACCTAGGCAACCAAGCTGCAGACTACAGCCCAGAACAACTGGCCGTGGCCATGCAGGCTCACCGCTATGATCTCCAATATCTCATCTATACAGTGGCGTTACACCGCTTTCTGGCCAGACGAATCCAGGAGTATAGCTATGAGCAGCATTTCGGTGGAGTCTTCTATCTTTTTTTGCGCGGGATGCAAGCAAAGCAGGAACTGGGCTGCGGGGTATTCAGGGCCAGGCCTCTGTTGGCCCTGATTGATGGTTTGGATCGCTGCTGTGGTGGGAATAAAGTAGGCTAAATTTTACCAGCCAGGACCGACGGTGCGCTCGACAGCCCTGGCTTGGGCGGCGGCTTGGCTTACTATTTTCTCATCCCCAGATGCCGTGGACTGTGTTGGTCTGGGCACTGGTTTCCTTTGGAATCGGCGGCCATTCTACTGGATTAGCAACCGTTCGTAAGAGAATTAGCCCAAATACTTCGTCTGGTTTGGGTAAGCCAAGGTTAGTAAAACCAGGATCTTCATTCATCGCTGCCTTGGCGACAATTCTGACCCGCACTCGATCAAAGACAAAGATCGGCGGAGGAAATCGATCCATGTAAGGATTCACGACTGTGTAGTATGGAAAAACATGAACGATAATATCTGACGAGAAGTCTGGCGGAGCTGGATTGTGAGGAGCATCATCACCGATCAGACAAATTTCTTCTCGATAGACTGTTCTAGCCCAATATTCAAGAGGATGCTGAAATAGAGTATATTTGATTGTTACCTTTACAGTGTCTGTTGAAAAATCTTCAACAGTCAAAGTTGGATTCACAATAGTGGCCATGATAAGTTCTCCTTTTTTCATTGCTGCGGTTGATAAAGAGGGTCTTTCCCAGCTGCGGCAAAACCAAAGCGCACTTGGTCTTAGTTAAATGGATAGGTGTTTCTAGCGGAGAAGTCAAGGTTTTTTATATGCGCATGTACCATAGAGTGGTAAGCTGCGTTGCTCTAGTAAACGTGTCTTTGGGGGCAATCCTTCCTTTCTCCTTTAAAGAAAACAGGAAAGAAGAAATGCTGCTTTGCTCAAATCGAGCAGTTGCGGCAAACCTCCCCCTGTGGCATATTTTTCTCCCAACCTAAATCTTTTGCCTTGCGAAATTGAGGTGGAACCTATATAAATACAAAATACAAAAATTTAAATTTCTCGACATAGCGGTCTGTGCAGGGCGGATGTCGCTCTGGATAGGATGTTTCAAGTCGGGAAACTTCAACACAAGAAGGAAGGAGGGATGAACAATGAAGCTCAAAGTTTTGCTGCAAGCCGCCTTGCTGCTGGTTCTGTCTGTGTGCGCCGCCCAAGCGGTCACAGTGACCAACGTGCGACGCAATCCGTTCTACCAACCGCCTCTGACCTCAGTTTCTGATCTCAGATCCATGATGCAGGTGGCCCAGGAGGATATCCGGGACGGTATGTATCAGGCAGGCTACCCTGAACTGTATCAGCCGCTGATGGCCCAGTTTTCCCAGGTTCCAGTAAGACGGGTGGACTATTTGCCAGGCCAGAATTTTCTCTGGATGTTGTCTAAAGACAATGGTGGCTATGGGTCCGTGCGAGTAGTCAAAGACATGGTCTGGGGTGGAAGGAGAAGCATTGCCGCTTATGAGTTCTCCATCTATAGCAACGGGGTGCAATACGTGTTCGCCGTGCCTCTGGCCTGTGGCAATCTGGCCCTGAAAGAGGTTATCAATGGCAACAGCGGCGGCAACGGGCAGACCGGCTGCCTCTCCTGCTTTGGTTTCCGCTTTGTCGCTGATATTGGCTACCTGAAACAGTCTGATCCGGCTGATTACCTGCTGCTGCGCGCAGGCATCGAGCATTCTCTGAGTGATCGCCTCTCCTTCTTGGCAATGGTCGGCGGTGCGCCGCATCTGGACGGCACTGACGGCGACGATGCGATTCTGGTGGATTTCCTTCTCCAGTATGACTGGTTCCGTTTTATGTTTGGCAATCAGTGGTCGCAGGCCTTTGTCGGAGTTGGTTTGGGTGGCTGGATTACCTCAGGGGATGATAACCTGGAAGCTGAGGACACCGATGTGGATGTGATCGCCAATATCGGTGCCCGCATCTATGGTCGGCCAGAAACCTTTAATGCTTCGCTGTTCTTCGAGGCCCGCTCTGGAATAGATGAGTTTGATGCCCTCGGCGAGTATGGTCGTTTCGGGGCTGGTTTGCGTTGCCGCTTCTAAGCTGAACAAGGGGCATTCTACCTCTTCAGTCTGAACAAAGGCGGAAAGCTCAGTCAGAGAGTGGCTGGGCTTTCCGCCTTTTGTCTGCAAGAGACAGATGCAAGAAAATCACTAGCCCATCTATTTTTTCTTGACAGAGACCCCTGTTTACTGGTAATTGACTTTTCATTCTTGATGCCGTAATATGTTGCAACCTGACGCAGACAGCGCGGGGCAATCGGTCCCGAAAGATAAGAAAACCTTGCAGGCGCGTAGCTCAGTGGGAGAGCGCTACCTTGACACGGTAGAGGTCGGCGGTTCGAAACCGCCCGTGCCTACCAATTTTTAAGCGTACTAGGGCATAAAGGCTAAAGGTCAGATGAAGCAGCGTCTGGCTTATTAGCCTTTCCTTTTTTGCCTTTCTTTTATTTAACAGGCTGGTTATTGGCAAGAAGTATGACCTCGATTGCAGTTTCCATATCCGGCGGCGAAGCGAAAACCTTTCCGGTCGGCATTGCTGCCCAAGACACGCTCAAAGAGCTGGTCTCTGGCAAGCAGCGCAAGCAATCTATCGCGGTGCGCTGCAACGGCAAGGTGCTTGATTTGTCTGCACCGTTGCATGAAGATGTCGCGCTGGAGTTGATCTTCGCTGAGTCGGAAGAAGCTCTGCATATCCTGCGCCATTCGGCAGCCCATATCATGGCGCAGGCAGTTAAGGAGCTATTTGGGCAAGATGTAAAAGTTACCATCGGCCCGGCTATCGAGGACGGCTATTATTACGATTTCGACCGGCAGCCTGCGTTCACACCCGACGATTTTGCGGCGATTGAAGAAAAGATGGCCGCTCTTGTCAAGGCAGCCTTACCTTTCTCTCGCCGGGAACTGCCGATTGCTGAGGCAGTTGATTTCTTTGCCCAGCAAAACGAAACCTACAAGGTCGAGCTGCTGAAAGATTTAGAGGCAAAGGGCGAGACAATGGTTTCCCTCTATCAGCAGGGTGAGTTCATTGATCTCTGTCGGGGGCCGCACATTCCCGACACCTCCTGGCTGAAAAGCTTCAAGCTGCTGCGCGTGGCTGGTTCCTATTGGCGGGGCGATGAAAAGAACCCGATGCTGACGCGCATCTACGGCACTGCCTTTTTTGACGCGAAAGAACTGAAGCAGTATTTAGAGCGAATTGAAGAGGCCAAGCGGCGCGATCATCGCAGGTTGGGCAAAGAACTGAAGCTCTTCACCATTCAGGATGAGATCGGGCCAGGCTTGATTCTTTGGCAGCCACGCGGTGCCCTGTTGCGGCGGCTGATCGAGGACTACTGGAAGGATGCCCATTATCAAAATGGCTACCAGCTCCTCTACACCCCACATATTGCCCGGCAGGACTTGTGGAAGACCTCTGGTCACTTGGATTTCTACGCTGAGAACATGTATTCGGCTATGGATATCGACGAAGTGGCCTATCAGCTCAAGCCAATGAACTGCCCCTTCCATATCGGGGTGTATAAGGCCGAGCCGCACAGCTACCGCGAGTTTCCCATCCGCTGGTGCGAGTTAGGTACCGTCTATCGCTACGAACGAGCAGGCGCATTGCACGGCCTAATGCGGGTGCGCGGCTTCACTCAGGATGATGCGCACATCTTCTGTCGCCCTGATCAGCTCGAAGAAGAGATTTTCAACATCATTGACCTGAACCTGCACGTCCTCAAGACCTTCGGTTTCAGCGAGTATGATGTTTATCTCTCCACTCGGCCCGCCAAATACGTGGGTAGCGACGAGAATTGGGAGCTGGCCACGCGGGCACTTCAGCAGGCGATGGACAAAAAGGGGCTGGCCTATTCGGTTGATCCCGGCGAGGGCGTGTTCTACGGCCCCAAGATTGACATCAAGATCAAAGATCAGCTCGAACGCTCGTGGCAGTGTTCCACCATTCAGGTAGATTTCAACCTGCCAGAACGCTTTGGCATGACCTATACCGGACAGGACGGTGCGGAGCATCAGCCGATCATGATTCACCGCGCCCTGATGGGTTCGTTGGAGCGTTTTATCGGGGTGTTGATCGAGCATTACGCCGGAGCCTTCCCGCTCTGGTTGGCCCCGGAGCAGGCTCGGATCATGAACATCACTGACAGCCAGGCCGAATACTGCGGCCAAGTGCTGGCCGAGCTGCGCAAAGCAGGCATCCGGGCAGAAGTTGATCTGCGCAACGAAAAGCTCAATTACAAAATTCGGGAAGCGCAGTTGATGAAGGTGCCGTATATGCTGATCGCGGGCGACCGCGAGATGCAGGACGGCATGATCACGGTGCGCAAGCGCAGCGGCGAGAATTTGCCGCCCATGTCACCGCAGGAATTTTCGGCCTTGGTGTGCCGGGAATGCGAAGAAACAGCAGTCTGACAGACGGAGATAATGGATAACAAACGGAAACCCAAGAAAGGCGCGCAGAGTCAGGAACTCAAAGTCAGAATTAATGAGGATATCCGCTATCCTGAAGTCCGCCTACTCGGTGACGATGGCGAGCAGATTGGGATTGTCTCCTCATCACGGGCCAGGCAGATTGCTGAAGAGCAAGGCATGGATCTGGTGGAAATTTCCGACAAGGCCAAGCCGCCGGTCTGCCGGGTGATGAATTTTGACAAATACCGCTACGAGCTGAAAAAGAAGCAGCAGGAAGCTAAGAAAAAGCAGACGGTGATCGAGACCAAGGAAATCAAGTTCCGGCCTAAAACCGAGGAACACGACTTGGATTTCAAGATCAAGAACATCCTGAAATTTGTTGAAAAGAAAAACAAGGTCAAAGTGACCATGCAGTTCCGTGGGCGAGAAATTGTCCATGCCCAGACTGTTGGCATGGAGGCGATCAAAAGAATCGCCGATGCCCTGCGGGAACATTGCGTCATTCTTCAAGAACCGACTATGGAAGGCCGGTTTATGATCATGTTTGTCGGGCCTAAGCCCTGAGTATTCAGCAAAAACAGCAACCAGTACGCGATATTCGAGCGCAGGCTCTGCGCCTGCACCATACATACTAAGGAGAAGATCATGCCTAAAATGAAAACCCACCGGGGAGCGGCAAAACGGTTCAAGCTGACCGCCACCGGTAAAGTCCGCCACGCGAAAGCCTTTGGTTCCCATATCCTGACTTCAAAAAGCACCAAGCGGAAGCGGCGGATTCGGCAGAACGGCATCTTAGATGCGGTGGACACCAAAAATGTACGGCGGATGCTGCCTTATCTATAACAGTTTGCAGAAAATTTCAGCAACACCATAACGGAGTGCAATTACTATGCCACGCGCCACACGCGGGTTTAAGGCCCGCCGCAGAAGAAATAAAGTCCTGACCTTAGCCAAAGGCTTCCGGGGCGGCAGAAGCCGTCTTTTCCGCACTGCTGCCGAGGCTGTTGATCGCGCCCTCTGCTATGCTTACCGGGACAGAAGAACTAATAAGCGCAATTTCCGCGCCTTGTGGATCACCCGCATCAATGCCGCTGCCAAGGCCAACGGCATCAGCTACAGCAAGTTGATTCATGGCTTGGGCCTGGCAGGGATTGAGCTGGACCGCAAGGTACTGTCCAATCTGGCAATCGTTGATCCGTCAGCCTTTGGTGCGGTGGTCAAAGCCGCCCAACCTTCCGCGTAAACATGGAAGAGGTGCTGCGGCAGCTGCGGGCCGAGGCGGAAGCCGGGCTGGCTTCCGTCGGCAGTCTGGCTGATCTGGAGGAATTCCGGGTCAAGTATCTGGGCCGCAAAGGCTTACTGGCCAACGCCATGAAGCAGCTCGGCCAAGCCGCGCCGGAAGAGCGACCCCGGCTCGGCCAGCTGGCCAATACGGTCAAGCAAGAGCTGGAAGGTCTTTTTCAGGCCAAAAAAGAGACCCTTGAAGCCGGTGCCGGAACGGTCAAGCAGCAGCTTGACCTCAGCCTGCCTGGCCGCTTCATTCCCTCCGGCAGGCTCCATCCTGTCACTCAGGTGATGGAGGAAATCTGCGCCGTCTTCGAGGGCATGGGTTTTGCCGTGGCTGAAGGCCCGGACGTTGAGACCGATCATTACAACTTCGAGGCACTCAACATCCCGGCCCATCATCCGGCCAGAGACATGCACGACACCTTCTATGTCTCTGATTCCATTCTGCTCCGCACGCACACCTCGCCGATGCAGGCGCGGATCATGGAGAAGCAGGAGCCGCCCCTGCGCTACATCGCGCCGGGTAAGGTTTACCGCTGCGACTCCGACATTACCCATACTCCGATGTTCCATCAGGTGGAAGGCTTCTTGGTGGACCGCCAAGTTTCCTTTGCCGATCTGAAAGGGGTGCTGACGCTTTTCACCCGCCGCATTTTTCAGGGCGACCTGCCCCTGCGCTTCCGCCCCAGTTTCTTTCCCTTCACCGAACCCAGCGCGGAAGTTGATATTGCCTGCGTGATCTGCAAGGGCAGCGGCTGCCGGGTCTGCAAGCAGACTGGCTGGCTGGAGATTCTTGGCGCGGGCATGATTGATCCGGCAGTGATGAAGATGGTCGGCTACGACCCGGAGCAGTTCTCCGGCTTTGCCTTCGGCCTCGGTGTGGAGCGCATCGCCATGCTCAAGTATGGCATTGACGACATCCGCCTGTATTACGAGAACGATTTGCGTTTTCTCCGGCAGTTCTGAAGACTTCTACAGAAGTCAACAAGCAGGTTGCAGCAGAAAGCGAACCGGTTTCTTTTGTTATGGTATTTTTCGCATAACCCTGAGTTACTATTCCTTTCTTACTCGCTTACCAAGCAGTTCGGCTTGGCAACAGAGGAGTTCTGCCGATCAGGAAAGGAGTTGTATTCGGCAGGAGAGAAGTTGTACTTGCCTGAAAAGGAGTCTGGCCGAGTACCAAAGGAGTTTGAGTAAGCCGCAAAGAAATTTTGCCGACTAGGCAAGGAGTTTGAGTCGGCCAAACTCCTTTGATACTCACCAGGAAAGCAGTTTTGCCAAGCCGAACTCCTCTTATGCCGAGGAGAACTCCTTGGTAAACGAGTAAGCTTGCTGCTTAATTTTTACAAAATTATGAAATTCACCCTTAGCTGGCTTGGCCAATATCTTTCCTTTGACGGTCTGACCGCAGCGCAACTTGCCGACCGGCTGACCATGCTCGGCTTGGAGGTGGAGGCGGTGCAGGAGCTGCACGCCGGGCTGGAGGCGGTCAAGACCGCCAAGGTGCTGTCTGTGCGCAAGCATCCTGACGCAGACCGGCTCACGCTCTGCGACGTGGAAGTCGGCGACAAAATCCTGCCCATCGTCTGCGGCGCGCCCAACGTTCGGCCCGGTTTGGTCACGGCCATTGCCCTGCCCGGCGCGAAGCTGCCCGGCGGCATGGAGATCAAAAAGGCCAAGGTGCGCGGCCAGGTCTCGGAAGGAATGCTCTGCTCATTCAAAGAGCTGGGCATCAGCGAGGCTGGCTCCGGCATCGTTGAGCTTGATCCCGCGCTGGCTTCCGGCCTGCCTTTGGCTGAAGCACTGGAGCTGCGCGACACGATGATCGAGGTTGATCTCACCCCCAACCGTGCCGACTGCGCCAGTGTGCTGGGAATCGCCCGCGAGGTGGCAGGCTTCAGCGGCCAGCAGGTGCGCTGCCCGGTGCAGAGCCTGCCCGCGTTCACGCCGCAGACGGAGTTCAGCGTCCGCATCGCCGAGCCGGAGCTGTGCCCGCGCTATGCCGCCCGCCGTCTCGTCGGCGTGACGGTCAAGCCCTCGCCGTGGTGGCTCCAGCGGCTGCTGCTGGCGGTTGGGATGCGCCCGATCAACAACATCGTGGACATCACCAACTTTGTCATGCTCGAATACGGCCAGCCACTCCATGCTTTTGATTATGCGAAAATTGCAGGCAAGGCCATTGTGGTGCGGCGACCGCTGGCGGGCGAGACAAACTTCACCACCCTTGACAATGCCGAGTGCAGTCTTGAGCCGGACACGCTGATGATCTGCGATGCGAACAAGCCGGTGGCCGTGGCCGGGGTGATGGGCGGGTTGAATTCCGAAGTGGACGAGACGACCACAGAAATCCTGCTCGAATCAGCTTGCTTTAACCCGGTTTCTGTCCGCCGGACAGCACGGCGGCTGAATCTGACCTCAGAAGCCTCCTACCGCTTTGAGCGCGGCGTGAACCCGGAGGGCGTGACCGAGGCTTTAGAACGAGCGGCACAGCTTATCTGCGAGCTGGCCGGGGCAACAGCGGCGGAAGGAATTGACCTTTATCCGGGCAAAAAAGAGCCGCTTCAGCTAGAACTGCGGGTGAAGCGGGTGAACAGCCTGCTTGGCACCAGCCTCAGCGGCGGCGAGATTGCCGCCTGCCTGCGCGGGATTGGTTTTCCCGTGACCGAAGCAGGCGAAGTCCTCAATGTGACGGTGCCTGCCTTCCGCATGGACATCGAGCGCGAGATTGATCTGATTGAGGAAGTGGCCCGCTTGGTCGGCTACAACGCGATTCCGGTCACGCTGCCGGTGATTGCGATGGACTGCCCGCAGCCGGAGCCGCTGCGCCAGCTCCGCAAGAAGATTGCCGCAGCCCTGCTCGGCCTTGGCTTTTACGAGGCGGTGAATTACTCCTTTGTCGCCAAGAAGCACAGCGACCAGCTCGGCTTGGCAGCGGACGATGCCCGCAGGCGGCAAGTTGCGCTGCTCAACCCGCTCAACGACGAGCAGGCGGTGATGCGCACCATGCTCCTGCCCAGCCTCTTGGACAACATCCGTCGCAATCTCAGCTTCCAGCAGAACGATATCCGTTTGTTTGAGACCGGCAAAGTCTTCACCTTCACGGCACCCGGTCAGCAGCCGATTGAACGGCACCGGCTCTGCGCGGTGATCAGCGGGGGCTGTCACCCTGAAGCCAGCCCGCTCTACTTCTCCGGCCAAGAAAGCGATTTCTTCGACCTGAAAGGCGCGGTGCAGGCCCTTCTACGCGAGCTGCGCCTGACAGCGGCGGTCAGCTTTGCAACGGTTCAGGGCCAAGCGGAGCCATACGCCGAGCCGGGCTGCACGCTCCGCCTGCTGGCCAACGGGCAGCAGCTTGGCTTGATCAGCAAACTGACCCGCGAGGCGGCACGCGCTTTCGGCATCAAGCAGGATGTGTATTTCTGCGAGATTGAACTGGAGCCGCTCAGTCTGCTGCCCGCTGCGGCCAAGAGCTTCAGCCAACTAAACCGCTATCCGTCAGTGCGGCGCGACATTGCCCTTTTGGTACCGGAGCAGATTCCGGCAGGCGCACTGCTGCAAGATATCCTTGACCACAGCCTCCAGCATGTGGTATATGCTGACATCTTCGATGTCTATTCGGGCAAGCCGATTGAGCAAGGCATGAAAAGCGTGGCCCTGACCGTCACCTACCGTTCCGGTGAAGGAACGCTCGATGACGAGACGGTCAACGGCTTCCACGAGAAAATAGTCAGCTCGCTGATGTCCCGCTTTGGCGGTCGATATCGGGAGATCAAGGAAACAGTATGAAAGAGCAGAAGGTCGAAGTGGAAAAGGGCAATGTGACCCGCAAGGAGCTGTCGCTCTCCATCAATGAGAAGCTGGGCATCTCCCAGCGCAATGCGGCCAAAATGGTGGACACCATCTTCGCGGCGATGAAGGACACGCTGGTGAACGGCGAGTCGCTCAAGCTGGTGCAGTTCGGCACCCTGACCGTGCGCGGTAAATCACCTCGCCGGGGCCGCAATCCGCGCACCGGCGAGGCTATGACCATCACCAAGCGCAAGATGGTCACGTTCCGTCCCTCCAAACGCTTGCGTGAGCTGCTGAACGAGGACGAGAACTGAGGCGTAAAAATGGCGCAGGCGGGCAAGTAGATGTTGACAGTCTCCGCCGGAAAATGGTAGATATAGCCCAGCAAAATGATTTCGGAACGTAGCGCAGCCTGGTAGCGCACCTGAATGGGGTTCAGGGGGCCGGAGGTTCAAATCCTCTCGTTCCGACCAGCAAATTCAAGGAGTTGAGCGGAGACGCTTGCCTCCTTTTCAGCTATAGCCTCCATTCTGCTCCCACTTTTTGTAGTGTGTTGTAGCGCGGCAGTTGCTTTTACACCACTTCGCCCGCTATAATCGTTGTGGGAGCGCAGCGGAATCAAGCACCACTGAAGTATATCACAGGCGGTGGCTCTGTTACCTTAGGCCAGCTGGCTACACAGTCAATTAGGAAGGGATTCCTCCATACACAACAGGAACATCGAAAGTCCCTATACGCACGCTACCATCTAAATTCTTGATCAATCCTGTACCAATCTCACCTGTATCGTTATACCCTCCAAACATGTGGCTACTCCTTTTAGGGAGTGTCCTAAGAGAAAATGAATTAATGGTAGATGTAAAGTACAGCCCTATCCACACAGAGCTGCCTATCTTGATCCCTCTGACTCTTGAGAAGTCGTCCGAGAAGAAGCTGAAATATCTCATGCCAGATACGGTAATATCCAGATTATTTGACTGCGCTATACTGTTGCTATAACTAAAGAAATCGCTGAAATAATTACCCACTACCCTCCTGAATTCAACCTTAATTTAAATAAGTAAACCCCCGGCTCTGCCGGGGGACTCCCGAAAGTTTGACAGTTCCGGGAGAATATGGAAGTCTCGCTATTCTGAACCGCTCAAAGTTCAAGAAGAGGAGACTTCCATGTACGACAGCCAAAATCTAA
>NZ_JBLWEO010000064.1:0-21852 GCF_048287395.1 Candidatus Electronema sp. PJ
GCACCGGCTCCTGCTATGACAACGCTGTCACCGAGTCGTTTTTCGGAACTCTGAAGCGGGAGCTGGTTTATCACTCTTCCTTCAGGGCTAGAGCAGAAGCACAAAGCCGAATCTTTTGGTACATCGAAGGCTTTTACAACCACCAACGGCGGCATTCGGCGATCAGTTATCAGTCGCCGGACAACTACGAGCCGCTCTTCTTCAAAAGGGCTACTTAGGGAATAATACGTGTCCGCTTTTGCGAAGACAGGTCACGCATGAATATCTTTCAAATCAACAAACACAAAAATATCTTATAAAAAACATAATTCTCTTCTTCGGTGTTAATGGTAGTTTGCCAGGTGTCTTTTTGGATGTGCCCTACAAAGGTGAAGTCAATAGTTCACTCTGGACATTGCCTTACGAGATAAGAATGTATGTAATACTTGTGATTGTTTTGGAAATAGTGGCATTTTTAGGTAAAATGGTTAAGTTCATCATTTTTGGGCGTATCTTATTCCTGACAGGAATTTTTTCGATAGGTCTTCATGTATTTAACCATTTTCAAGATGTTCTTCCAAGTCAATTTACTCGCTTGTTTTCCATGTTCTTTGTCGGGGTCGCGTTTTTTGTCTGGAGAGACAAAATATTTTTATCATCGATTAGTAAGGATTCATTCTTCATAGCTTATTGTTTATTGTTACCATATCTTGTTTTTTACGTCGCATATATTCCATCGGGTCAAGTACGCAAATTCAATAAATACGGTGATTATTCTTACGGTATGTATATTTATGCGTTTCCAGTACAGCAATCATTAGCACAAATATTATCTAACATTTCATTCTCAATAATGTTCTCTGTATCATTTTTAATAACGCTGCTTTTCGCGATAGCTTCTTGGCATTTAATAGAAAAAAGGTTTTTAAGAATGAAGGAGGGCTATATCGTCATAGAGAATTTCGTGCAAAATATTTTGGCAAAAAAGCTATAAATGATCTGGAGAGCACGGCAGATTGAGATGAGGAAACGAAAAAAAGCCGCCCGAAGGCGGCCTTTGCACAAAGTCTTGGCAAGAAACGACAGCTCTTCAGCTCAAAGTCCCGCAGCACTTCTTGTACTTCTTGCCTGAACCGCAGGGACAGAGGGCATTGCGGTTGATCTTCTCTGCTTCCCGTTGCACAGGGGCCTGCTGGCCTTCCGCAGCAGAAGCAAGCAGCATGGCCTCCAGTTCGGCCTCGCGCTTGCGCCGTTGTTCCTCCTCCATTCGGGCTACATCCTCCTCCTGAACGATACGGACAAACATCAGGCTGCTAACTGTTTGCGCCTTTACCGCTTCAACCATGCTCATAAACATGTCAAAGCCTTCCTTCTTATACTCGTCGAGCGGATTCTTCTGGCCATAGCCGCGCAGACCAATGCCCTCTTTGAGATGATCCATGTTGAGCAGATGCTCTTTCCACAGGGTGTCCACGGTCTGAAGCAGGAACATCCGCTCCAGATGGCGCATCTGCTCGGCTCCGTTGCGCTCCTCCTGGGATTGGTAGGCCTGGTCTGCCGCAGCCCGCAATTTTTCGCGCAACAGCTCTGGGGGCAGGTCGTCGCGGTTTGTCTCCAACCAGCCAGGTCGAACATTGAACAATTCAGCCACTTTTTCCTCAAAGGGCAGCCAATCCCAATCCTCAGAAGGCTTGCGCTCCTGTGCCACATCATCCACTAGCCCAGCGGCAAGGTCATCCATCATGTCGTTGATGATTTCCTTGATGTCCTCTCGCTCCAATACCTCTCGCCGCTGCTTGTAGATGACCTCGCGCTGCTTGTTCATTACATCGTCATACTCGAGCAGGTGCTTGCGGATGTCAAAGTTGTGACTCTCTACCTTGCGCTGGGCATTCTCAATGGCTTTAGAGATCATCGAATGCTCAATCGGCTCGTCTTCCTCCATGCCCAGCCGGTTCATGATGGAAGTCAGGCGGTCGCCACCAAAGATGCGGAGCAGATCATCCTCTAGCGAAAGATAGAAACGGGATGAACCGGGATCACCTTGGCGACCTGAACGGCCACGCAGCTGATTATCAATCCGGCGAGACTCGTGTCGGCTGGTGCCAAGAATGTGCAGGCCGCCCACTTCGCGCACGCCTTGGCCGAGCTTGATGTCGGTGCCGCGTCCAGCCATATTGGTGGCGATGGTAATCTTGCCAAGCTGGCCTGCTTGGGCAATGATTTCCGCCTCGCGATCGTGTTGCTTGGCATTCAAGACTTCGTGGGCAATGCCCTCCTTTTTCAGCATCTCGGAAATCAGCTCGGAGACATCAATGGAGATGGTCCCGACCAGCACAGGCTGGCCCTTTTCGTGCAGCTCCTTGATCTCTCGGATCACTGCCCGGTATTTGGCCGCTTGATTCTTGTAGATGACATCCGCAAGGTCAATCCTGACCATAGCTCGATTACTGGGGATGACCACAACATCTAAGTTGTAAATCTTCTTGAACTCAGGGGCCTCAGTATCAGCTGTACCCGTCATGCCAGCCAGTTTGTCGTACATGCGGAAGTAATTTTGGAAGGTGATCGAGGCCAGCGTCTGGTTCTCCTTCTCGATCTTCACGTTTTCTTTGGCTTCTAAGGCCTGATGCAGGCCATCAGAATAGCGTCGGCCTTCCATAGTCCGACCGGTAAACTCGTCAACAATGATTACCTCGCCGTTTTTGACGATGTAATCCACATCTTTCTTAAAGAGAACGTGGGCCTTAAGGGCTTGATTGACGTGGTGAAGATAGGTGATGTTGCGCGGATCATAGAGGTTATCTACTTCGAGCATCTTCTCGCCCAGCATCACGCCTTCGTCGGTGAGTAAGACCTGCCGGGCCTTCTCATCTTTGGTGTAATGCTCGTTTTCAGAGAAATGCGCCATGATTGCATCGACTTTTTTGTACAAATCCGTGGACATCTCTGCTGGGCCTGAGATGATCAGCGGTGTGCGGGCCTCGTCAATAAGAATGGAGTCAACCTCATCCACAATGGCAAAATTGAAACCGCGCTGGCAGAAGTCCTCTAAGGAGAACTTCATGTTGTCGCGCAGATAATCAAAGCCAAACTCGTTGTTGGTGCCGTAGGTGACATCAGCAGCGTAGGCCTCACGGCGGGCATGGTCGTCCATACCGTGGAGAATCGCGCCAGTGGTCAAGCCAAGGAAATGATAGAGCTTGCCCATCCACTCCACATCGCGGTGCGCCAGATAGTCGTTGACGGTCACCACATGCACCCCCTTGCCACTCAGGGCATTGAGATAAACAGCCGCCGTGGAGGTCAGGGTTTTTCCCTCGCCAGTCTTCATTTCCGCGATCTTACCCTGATGCAGCACCATACCGCCGATGAGCTGGACATCATAATGCCGCTCACCTAGGACTCGCTTCGCGCCTTCTCGGCAGACGGCAAAGGCTTCGGGCAGCAAACTGTCCAGCGATTCGCCGCCTGCGTAGCGTGCCTTGAACTCGGCGGTTTTGTCCCGCAGCTGGCTGTCGGTGAGCGGCTCTACGGAGGGTTCCAGCTGGTTGATCTGCTCAACGATCTTGCGCAGTGCTTTGATCTCGCGGTCGTTCTTGCTGCCGAATATCTTGGTTAATACTTTGCCTATCATGCTTTTTCTCCGCAGGCGGAACCGCACGGCTCCGGGCTGCCAGGATTAATCGTTAGTCCAGATCAGCGCCTCTTCGTCGCAGTCCGGGAATTTGGGGCACTGAATGCAATCGCTCCATATTTTATGCGGCAATTCGCTTTTTTCAATGGGCACAAAGCCTAATTTTCTGAAAAAGATGCCTTGGTAGGTGAGAGTGAAGACCCGGTTGATCTCGAGGCTCTTGGCTTCGTCCAAACAGGAAGCAACCAGCTCGCGACCAATACCTTGCCGCTGGCTACTCTCTGCCACAGCCAAGGAACGGATTTCCGCCAGGTTGTCCCAGCAGATGTGTAAAGAGCAGACCCCTTGCACGCCGTTGTCATCATAGACAACAAAGTCGCGCAGCTGATCATAGAGCGAGCTAATGGAGCGGCCCAGCAACAGACCCCGGTTGGCAAACTGTTGGAGCAAACTATGGATGGCTTTAATGTCGCCCATTCGGGCTGGGCGGATGGTGACGCTCTTTTGTTGGCCGCTAGGTAGTCCGTTCATGGTCATACGGAGATTTGGCTGAAGAGAGTGGTTAAAAACAAGCTGCTTTGGGAAGCAAAACTTTGCAGAGTACCCCGTTGCGGCCAATTGGTCAAGGATACAGATGATTCTGCCGTGATATCAGAAGAATGCGCAGCTCATTCACTCCGCTGCGGCAGCAGCAGCTGGTTCCTGCGGGGCGATCCGCTTCTTTCGCTCTCCAGGTAGCAGGAGGACTCCCTCTGCTTCTGGCAGTGCTTCTGGCTTAGGTGGGAGATTAACGGCCTCTGTCGGGTGGCTGGCCTCTTTGCTTTTGCCTGGAGGTTGGGCAGGCAGACGGGGTGGATAGAGAAAAGTCTGCCCAGCCCAGATACCAAGCAGAAACATCCAGAGAAAAAGGCAGAGCAAGACTACGCCAATGCCAACTATGCCGCTGAGACTGAGCTGAAAAGAGAAGATCATGCCTGGTTGCTCGCGCTTGTCGTGCTTCTGTTCAGGGGCTAGGTGCTTACGTCGGGACATCAGGAGGCCGGAAAGAAAAAAAGGGGAAGCAGTACCCTTCCCAAAAGAGGACTAGATCTCTGCATGAAATCAACAAAAAAGGGTACAGCAATCCAGTTGAAGCGGAGAGCGAGCCTTTTTCTCCTGTGCGGTATTTGTCACGTGTGCAAATCAGCAAGGGAAGAGTATTACGCATTTGCAAAGGAGTTTGGCTCGGTCAGAAAGGAGTTCTACTCGGCAGAAAAGGAGTTCGGCTTGGCCAAACTTCTTTCCTATTCAGCCGCAAAGGAATTTGGCCGACTCCAACTCCTTCCCAAGTCGACAAAACTCCTCTGCGGCTTGGCCAAACTCCTTTGCTACTCGGCAAGACTCCTCTTCTGCCGAGTAAAACTCCTCTCCAAGTCGGCAGAACTCCTCTTTTGCCGAGCCAAACTTCTTTGTAAACGAGCAAGAAAGGAGTATTAACTAGGATTTATGCAAAAAATACCGCAACAGGAGCAACCTAATTGCTGCTTGCTGCAACATAAAATTCAATTCTTCTTATTGAAAACTTATTGGCTTCTGCAAGAGGTACTACTATAACAAATCTGCCCGCCAGCTCCAAGGTGAAGCCAGCGGGCAGAGTAGAAAATGGCAGGGCCGTCTTTGCTTGCAGTATGCAGCATTAGTCCTGGCTAGGGCCAGGAGCTGCAAGGCCTGCTTTATCCTCTAGTATTCGCCTTTGTCTTCCGCAAATTTGCCTTCTTCAGTCACTGCCTCCATCTCTTCACTGACCTGATAGTAGGTATAATTGAAGATAGTGGCTGCTGCTCTGTAACCATAGCGAATTTTTACTTTCTGCATCTCCAGTTGTTCGAAGTTGAACACTGTTGATAAATTCCGCACCTCCAGCTCCTTCTTCAGATTACCTTTGACAACCTCTTCATTTTGATATCTTTTAATGCTGTTGGCATGGGCTTGAATCGCATAGCGTACTTGCTTTCGTTCCAGCATGATTCCACCAATCTGCCATGCTGGCACACCGATGGCAACAAGGATCAGAACAATAATGATATTGCGAACCATGATTACATCCTCCTGGGCTTAAAACAGTATTAAAAACATCTTGTCTTCTTGTATCATAATATGGAACTGTTAGCTTGGCAAAATAAAAAGTTGTCCGCCCGGCAACAGGCCTGCTTAAGGCTTGACAAAGCAAAGCCAGTTCAGTAGAGAAGGTCATGGTCGGCAAAAAAAATCAACCGCATCGCCCAGGAGAGCCACTGTGCTGTCGTGCAAGTGAACATCGCCAAAAAAATGAAACCGGGTGTAAGCAGGGCTGTGCATCTCTTTGCTGCCCCGCTGATCTGGACAGCGGTCGGTATCATGTTGATGGAACGCGGCTTGGGCTGGATGGGCCTGCATGTGACTCTGCGCCTCCTGCTGATCGCCCTGCTGATCGGCACTGCCAAATCCCTGACCGTGCTGGACAAGTCCGCAAAAAAGACCCTGAGCCGCATCATGGGCTTTGGCGACAACACCTGCATCGGCGCGGTCTATCCGTGGAAGACTTGGCTATTCGTTCTCCTGATGATGGCTTTCGGCCTTGCCCTGCGCATCTTGACTAAACCGGGTCTTTTCCTTGGTGCACTCTATTTTGCCATTGGCTGGGCCTTGTTGCTCTCCAGCCGCCACGGTTGGGCGCAGTGGCTGAACTGGCTGCGCCGCCGCTGATTTTTCCTCTCTTTTCTCATCATGACACAGCACAGGGAGCAGTTCGTCTCCGACTTATATCACCGCTCTGCCGCCGTGGTTGATCTCTCCTGCATCACCCATAATTTGCAGGTAGCGCGGGAAAAAGCTCCTGGCCGGAAGATCATCGCCATGATTAAGGCCAATGCCTACGGCCACGGGCTGGTGCGCATCGGTGCGCATCTAGCCGCAGAAGGTGTGGATTACCTCGGCACCGCCTTTGTTGAAGAAGCCTTGGAGCTGCGCAAGGCAGGTATCACCATTCCGATCATTACTTCCGGGCCATTCTCCAAATTTCAGATTGGCCTGTTCATTGAGAACCAAATTGACTTCACTGTTGCCTCAGTTGATGCGCTCCAGCTCATCAGCGAGTCTGCCGCCTTCTATAAAAAGCGGGTCAATGTCCATCTGAAGATTGACACCGGCATGATGCGGATTGGTATCAGGCATTCCAATGCCCAGCAACTCTTTGCCGCTGCCCTGAAAGCGGAAAAGCAGGTCAAGGTGCTCTCGATCTTCTCCCATTTCGCCAATGCGGACAGCGAAGATCTCAGCTTTGCCCGGCTACAGCTTGAACGCTTCTTAGAGGCAACCCGTTTCTACGAGAAGCACAGCCTAGCCAAGCCGCTGCTACAAATCGCCAATTCCGCTGCTATCCTGCGCCTGCCGGAAAGTCTGCTTGATATGGTCAGGCCAGGGATTATGCTGTACGGTTATCACCCTTCGCGGCATTCTGAGGTCGCAGCGCATCTGCTGCCTGCCTTGTCGTTGCGGGCCAAAGTGATGTATTTCAAGGTAGTACTGCAAGGCAGCTCGGTTGGCTACGGCAGAACATGGACTGCACCTGAAAATTGCCGAGCAGTCACCATTCCAGTGGGCTATGGCGACGGTTATGCGCGGGCACTGTCGAATAAAGGGCAGGTGCTGCTGCGCGGCAAGCGATATCCGCTGGTCGGTACAGTCTGTATGGATCAGATTGTCGTCAATATCGGCGATGGCGAGGCGTACAACGGCGAGGAAGTGGTGCTCATCGGCAAGCAGGGCGAGGACGCAATCACGGCAGATGAAATTGCCACGCAGCTCGGCACAATCAGCTACGAAGTGCTGACAGGTATCAGCCAGCGGGTGCCGAGAATTTACGTCAATGAGCAGCGGACAAGCTGTTTATGAAGCGTTGTTGAGCAACTTGCCTGAATAGAGGGCAATTGAACAGGCATTCATAAGGAGTAAATGGAGGTTTTGGACGTACAAAAACTCCATTTAAACGTGTGAATGCTGCTTCGGAACATCCCAAAGCTCTACTCATACGAGTAAATGCAGCTTTACAACGAGTGAATGGAGGTTTTGGACGTACAAAAACTCCATTTAAACGTGTGAATGCTGCTTCGGAATATTCAAAAGCTATATCCATACGAGTAAATGCAGCATTGTAACGAGTGAACGGAGAATCTAGACGTACAAATCCTCTATTTATACGTCTGGATGTAGCTTTTCAATGAGTGGACAGAGGATTTAGATGTACAAAAGCTCTATTTACTCGTATGAATACTCCTGACAAACGAGTAAATACTGTATTTATATCTCTGAACAGAGAATCTGGACGTACAAAAGCTGTTCAGAAACGCGCGAAAACAGGTTAGCAAGAAGGGAAATCAGCTTGACACACTCCGCAGTTTACTCGCTGTAGATACGTACCAGTTTTCCGTTTCAATCCACGCGCCGATCAGCTCGGCTTAATTCCGGTGGCCTGCCAACCTGGCGTAACTTCTGCTTCACGGCCTCAAGCATCTTGGTAAAAGTCGGACACTGAACCCCTGTCGAACGCTTAGCTAGCGGCGTTCTGCCGCATTTCTTTTGCCTGTTTACATTTAACCCCGCACGTGGTATGAAACTTTGTTGGGTTCTACCACAATCTTCCGGTTAAACTTGGTTTGCAATATTCCCTTTGTTCTACGCAGGTTGGTCACCGATTGATCTGTTTGTATTTTATGGAGTTATCTTATGCGGCTGCATCGTTTCTTCCTTAATGGGCTTATTGCCTCATTGCTGCTTGGTACATCGGTTCACGGCAAAGTTATGCCTGCTGAATTCGATGCTGGACGCAACCGGCTGATCGCCTATATGCTCAGTCATCAGCTCCCTGCGCAGCATTTCAGCCATAAGCCCCTTGACGCGCAGACCTCTAAGGCTGCCTATGACCTCTATCTCAAGCAGCTTGACCCGCGCAAGCAGTTCCTCTTGGCCGATGATGTGAGCCAGCTCAATGTGTTCGCCGATAAAATCGGCGAGGAAATCAGCCAAGGCCGCATTACGTTGCCCGATGCCGGAATGATGTTGCTTAACCGGCGGGCTGGAGAGGTCTATAGTCTGGTTGAGCAGCTCCTGAAAGCAGGATTTGCCCCTGATCGAGTCGATTATCTCCAAACCGACGCGGAAAAGATGACTTATCCGGCCAATGCCGAGGAGCTACGCGACCGCTGGCGGCGTTCTCTTAAGCTGGAGGTCATCGATACGTATCTTGAGGAAATTGAAAAGGAAAACAAGAAGCGGGAAGAGGCGAAAAAGCCCCTGGTCAAGGTTGAAGAGGCCTCAGTTGACCAAAAGCTCTGGGCAGCAGCCATAGAGAAGGTGCGCAAAAAGACCCGCAGTTACTTAGACCGGGTGCAAAAGACTGATCGGCAGGAACATTACAACCGCTATTTCGATGCCATTGCCAAGTCCTTTGACCCGCACACAAGCTATATGGCTCCTGAATCTAAGGAGGATTTTGATATCCACATGAGCGGATCGTTGGAAGGCATCGGTGCGTTGCTCCGGGAGGATGACGGCCATATCAAGGTGGTGAATATCATTCCTGGTAGTCCGGCAGAACAGCAAGGGCAGCTCCAGGCTGAGGATGTCATCATGGCAGTCTCGGAGAAGGATGGCGAGCCGATTGATATTTCCGCAATGAGCATCCGTGAGGCAGTGTCTCATATTCGCGGCCCCAAAGGCACAGAGGTGCGCCTGACCGTTTCCAGGGCTGATGGTACCCGGCTCATAATTCCGATCATCCGCGATGTGGTTCGGCTGGAGGAAACCTATGTCAAGTCTGCCGTGTTAAAAGACAGACAAGGCCGCAAGGTAGGCTTCCTGCGAATTCCTGGCTTTTACCGAGATTTTGAGAACAAAGATGGCAGGAATGTCACCGATGACACCCGCAGCGAGCTGCACAAGCTGAAGAAGGAAGGGATCGTCAGGCTGATTCTTGATTTGCGCGGCAACGGTGGCGGCTCGCTTTCTGATGCAGTGGAGGTGTCTGGTCTCTTCCTGCCTGGCGGCCCAGTGGTGCAGGTCAAAAATTCTGAAGGCAAAATCATCCTATTGGAGGATGAGGACAAGAATGTAGCCTACGACGGCCCCATGCTGGTGCTGGTCAATCAATTTGCTGCATCCGCTTCGGAAATTCTTGCTGCTGCTCTTCAGGACTATGGCCGCGCTCTGGTTGTTGGTGGTGCACACACCCACGGCAAAGGTACGGTGCAGGCTTTGGTCGATATGAACCGCAACCTGCCTCTGCTCCATCTGAAGAAATACGAAAACCTCGGTGCTCTCAAAGTCACAATCCAGAAATTCTACCGCATCAACGGCAGCTCCACCCAGTATAAAGGCGTGGCTCCAGATGTGGTCGTGCCCAGCATGTTGGATTACTTAGAGACTGGTGAGAAGTATTTGGATAACTCGCTGCCCTGGGATCAGGTAGAGCCAGTGCGTTATACTTTCTGGAACGGCCCTCGGCTTGATTCTGCCCAAGCCAAGCAGAAAAGCGAAACCTATCTGGCTGTCAGCGAGAAGTTTAAAAAGATCCAGACCGAGAGTCTGCGGGCCAAGGAGCGCAAGGACAAGAGTTTGGTGCCAGTGTATCTCGCTGGCGTCCTCAAAGACCGCCAAGAGCTGGAGCGGGCCAAGAAAGAGGCCGAGGCCGCCGGAGTCATGGACGAAGAAGAGGACGAGGAGCATCCTGCCGACAAGAAGGAGAAGAAAACCTTGGAGCAGGAGCTGGCGCAGGATCCTTATACCGACCTCGCTCTCATGCTGATGGATGATTCGGCAGCGGTGGCAGAAAATTCAGGCAGCAAAAAATAAGCCAGGGAAGAGTCCTGCTGGTTTGCCAAGGAATTTGGCTTGGTCAGAAAGGAGTTGTAGTCGGTAGCAAAGCAGTTCGGCTTGGCCAAACTGCTTTCTTGCCGAGTTACAGAGGAGTTTTGCCGACTAAAACTCCTTTCCTAGTCGGCCAAACTCCTCTACGGCTCACCAAAACTTCTTTTCAGGTGAGTAAAACTCCTTTCCTGCCGAATACAACTCCTTGCCAAGTCGCTAGAACTCCTCTTTTGCCAAGCCAAACTCCTTTGCCAGCGAGCAAGAAAGGAATAGTAACTCAGGGTTAAGGAGAAAAAACCGCGACAGAAGAACCCGGTTCGCTCGCCGCTGCAACCTAATTGAGTTGATTTCGAGAAGAGGTCGCATCAATTTTTCTGTTGAAATCAGCCCGCGATTATGATAGAGCAAAAGATCATCATGCAGAGCCTAAGCGAAGCCTTGAAGCGCAACGAGGAGAAAATCCTCGCCCTATGGACGGAACGGACGTTGGACACCTACGTTTCTTCCGACTTTTTTAAAAAATCGCAGGATTGTTTCGCCAATCCAGTCGGCGCGAATATCCGCGAGGGGCTGGCGCAACTTTTTCGTTTGATTATTGCCGGAGCAGATTCGCCGGAATTCGCCAAGCCGTTGGACATGATCATCCGTATCCGGGCGGTGCAGCAGTTCACGCCGTCGCAGGCGGTCGCACCGCTGCTGGATTTGAAGGCGGTGGTGCGGCAGATTTTCTCAGCAGACAAAGACTGCCGGAATTTGCTCCTGAAGTTGGTTCAGTTCGAGGCCGAAGTGGATCGGATTATGCTCCTCGCTTTTGATCTGTACATGGAATGCCGGGAGCGGTTGTACAAAGCACGGATTCGAGAGCTGAAAAGCGGCAGCTACATCCTGACTGATTCGGGTTGCGCGTCAGCATTAATCCGGGAAAATCTGCGGGAACTGTCGCCAAAGGGAGGTTGCGTAGCAAACAAAGCATAGCAATATGCTTAAAGATATTTTATCTTTTTTACAAGGGAGTGATTTATGAAGTACACCTTCCCCCTGGCTGCGGTCATCGCTCTTGCGCTGATTGCGTGGATAGGGTCCGCGATCCCTGGTATGCAATACCTTTTTGGTGTTGCCGTGCCCTACGCGGCCCTGCTTCTCTTTGTCGGCGGCTTCTGCTGGCGGGTCCTGTACTGGGCCAAGTCGCCGGTGCCGTTCCGCATCCCCACCACCTGCGGGCAAGGCTATTCTATGCCTTGGGTGAAGCGGGACAAGTTCGAGGCCCCGGTGAGCACCGGCGAAGTGCTGGGCCGGATGTTCATGGAGATCGTCTTTTTCCGCTCCCTCTGGCGCAACACCAAGGCCAGCATCAAGCCTGGCCCGGAGCTGACCTACACTGCCACCCGCTGGCTCTGGCTCTTCGGCATCCTTTTCCATTACAGTATGTTGGTGATTCTGCTCCGGCATTTCCGTCTCTTTGTTGGATCAGAGCTGTTCTTCGTCACGGCACTGGAAGCACTGGACGGCTTCACCCTCAACCCGACCCCGGAGCTGTCGCTCTACGTCACTGACGCGCTGATCCTTGTCGGCCTGCTGGCCCTGCTGGCCCGCCGTTTCCTGATTAAAACGGTGAACTACATCTCCTTGGCCAACGATTACTTCCCGCTCTTCCTCCTAATCGGCATCGCCCTCACCGGCATCCTGATGCGCTACTTCCTCCGCTCCGGCGTGGACATCGTGGCCATCAAGCAGCTCGCCCTTGGCCTGACCACCTTTAAGCCGGTTGTGCCGCCAGACATTGCCTCCATCTTTTACATACACCTCTTCTTGGTCTCCTGCCTGCTGGCCTATTTCCCCTTCTCCAAGCTGATGCACATGGGCGGGGTTTTCCTCAGCCCGACCCGCAATCTGGCCAACGACAGCCGGATGCGGCGGCACATCAACCCGTGGAACCCGGATATCAGGCCGCATTCCTATGCGTCCTATGAGGATGAGTTCCGCGCGGACATGATTGAGCAGGGCATTCCGGTTGAAAAAGAACTGCCGCAAGGCTGACGAATAACAGGTGGACAAGGGACTATCACAATGGCCGTTATAAAAAAAGATGAGCTGGCGCGGAGCGTGGTCGAAGACCCGACCCTGATGACCGGCTCCATGCCGGACAAAGACTGGACGGAAATCCCGGCGGTGTTCAAGCCGGGCAACTACGCCTACACGACCAAGCCGGAAAAGCTGGAGTATCTCAACAGCCAGCAGGGCGTGAGCTTTCCCAACGCCCGCGCTTGGAACCCGGAGGACGAAGACTGGAAGCTGCCGCCGAATTGGAAGGAAATCATCATCAAGGGGCTGGCAGATCGCTTAGACCGCTTCCGCTCCCTGAAGATATTCATGGATTGCTGCGTCCGCTGCGGTGCCTGCGCGGACAAATGTCATTTCTTCCTTGGCACTGGCGATCCAAAGAACATGCCGGTGCTGCGGGCCGAGCTGCTGCGCTCGGTCTATCGGCAAGAGTTCACCTTAGCGGGCAAGCTGCTCGGCAAGATGGCGGGCGGGCGCGAGATGACTGTCGGTGTGCTGAAAGAATGGTTCATGTACGCCTACCAATGCACCGAGTGCCGCCGCTGCTCAGTCTTCTGTCCGTATGGCATTGACACCGCCGAGATCACCATGATGCTGCGCGAACTGCTGCATTTAGTCGGCTGCGGTATCAACTGGGCGATGGAGCCGGTTTCCAACTCCAACCGCACTGGCAACCACATGGGCCTGACTCCGCAGGCCTTCAAGGGCAATGTTGAGTTTCTCTGTGATGACATCGAGAACCTAACCGGCGTGCGGGTCAATCCGACCTTCAACCGCAAGGGCGCGGAGGTGCTGTTCATCACCCCGTCTGCGGACGTGTTTGCCGAGCCAGGCATCTTCACCTGCATGGGCTACATGCTCTTGTTTGAGGCTATCGGCTTGGACTATACGTGGTCAACCTACGCATCGGAAGGCGGCAATTTCGGCCTCTTCACCTCCAACGAGATGATGAAGAAGCTGAACGCCAAGATGTACGCCGAGGCCAAACGTCTGGGCGTGAAGTGGATACTCGGCGGCGAGTGCGGCCACATGTGGCGCGTCATTCATCAGTACATGGACACCATGAATGGCCCGACGGATTTCCTTGAAGTGCCGAAATCGCCAGCCACCGGCACGATCTTTGAGAACGCGGCTTCAACCAAGATGGTGCATATCAGCGAGTTCACCGCCGACCTGATCAAGCACGGCAAGATCAAGCTCGACAAGAGCCGCAACGCGCACGCCAAAGCCACCTTCCATGATTCCTGCAACCCGGCGCGGGCAATGGGAATGCTGGAGGAGCCGCGCTACATCCTCAACAACGTGCTGGAGCAGTGGTACGAGATGCCGGAGAACACCATCCGCGAGAAGACCTTCTGCTGCGGCTCCGGCACGGCCTTGAACACGGAAGAGATCATGGAGCTGCGGATGCGGGCCGGTCTGCCGCGCGCCAACGCGGTCAAGCATGTCTATGACAAGCACGGCATCAACACGCTGGCCTGCGTCTGCGCGATTGACCGCGCCACCCTCAGCACCCTGATGAGCTACTGGGTGCCGGAGGTGCAGGTGGCAGGCGTGAGCGAGCTGGTGGGCAACGCCTTGGTGATTGAAGGCGAAAACAGACAGGAACTTACTGAGGGTCTGCGGACTCTGCTGTAACGTCAGAAACGGAGGATATTTCAATGTACGACAGCGGCAAAATAATACCCGGACTGGCGGTCTTCGTTCTTCTGATCACCTTCCCCATCTGGTACAACAACCTTGTTGGCAATGTCGGCGCGGCTCCGATCAATTATCCGAACCCGTCTCAAGAGTTCGATGCCAATTTTCCGAACAGCCGAAAACATCCCCCTGCGGATGAAATGCGGGCCACGCATATGAATCTGCTGCAAGAGTTCCACGCTGCGGCCAAAGGCTACGATGCGGCTAAGGACGGGCAAAAGCCGACCATGAGCTGCTTAGGTTGCCACGGCACAAAAGAGCAGTTCTGCGATAGCTGCCATGCCTACGCCTCAGTGAAAACGCCTGATTGCTGGACCTGCCACACCAATCCTAATCCCTAAGCCGCGAAACTCCCGATTTCCGGCCAGCCCCTTGATCAAAACCGGTCAAGGGGCTTTTTTTATTTCTCGTTTTATGTTAAAGTATTCTCCCTTTGCTTATCAATTAAAATGATCGGTTCCATTTAGCAAAGGTGTCCCATGAGCGGCAGCACGGCGCAGTCCAAGCGCATTCTTGTTCTCTATTATTCCTTCAGCTCCCAGACGAAAAATCTCGTCCAATCAATGCTGGAGGGCATGGCCGAATACGAGGCAGAGGTGATTTGCGAGCGGCTTGTCCCAACCATCCCGCAGCACTTTCCCATCGGCACCATTCTTAAGACGTTCAAGAAGATGATCGTCACCTTTTTCCGGCAACGCATTCCCATTCAGCCCTTGCCGGAATACTGCTTTGAGCGGTATGACCTGATTATTCTCGCTGGCCCGACCTGGTCGTACAACCCCAGTGGCCCGGTACTCTCGTTGCTTGATCGCGACGGTGAGCGGCTCTTTGCCCAGCAAACTGTGCTTCCGGTCATCTCCTGCCGAGGCTTCTGGCGGATGCACTGGTGGGGGATCAAATCGCTGCTGAAAAGGGCAGGGGCTATTGTGCCGAACGGAATTATCTTCACTCATACCAGTAAAGAGCCGTGGCGGACCATCGGCGTGTTCCTCAAACTGGCCGGAGAAACCCCGGAGCGGATGTCGTGGATGCAGGATCATTATCCAAAATACGGCCACACCCGGCAGCAGATCGACGAGGCCCGCCGTTTCGGCGAGATGATCGCCAGAGCAGTAACGCAGGAGGAAGAGCTGGAGCGGCTGGTGTTCAACACCAACCTGGCGATTTATAAGGAGTAACAGAGGTTGGCTGCAATCGTTTAACAGCTCATAAAAGTGTTCACATTAGGTAGTTTGTCTCTTCCTTAAAGGCTTATCAAAAAAAACACCTCTGCCGCCCGCCCGACAATTCAGCTTGTTTTTCGACGACGGACATGATATTTTTCAGTTTTCTGATCCTGAATACTGATGCGATCAGGAGCTGTCCGCCGGAAAGCCTGCGTTTTCTGTCTGAAGACCGCTCACTTGCAGAGGCCAGGCGCGTTGCCTGATCAGGAGTCCACCCAACCAGCACAGAAGGCATAGGACACACACGCGGCATGACTGAAGCAAGGCCCGATAACGGCGAGAACTCCGCATTGTCCGGGAAAGACTTTTTTTTCAAAGCAGGCGCGGGCGGCAGTTTGGCCTCCTACGAGAAAAGTTCCCCCATCTACTCTCTTCTCAGCGGGCAGCGGGTCGGGCAGATTCCCATCGACGAACACAAGGAGATCGACCGGGAGGAGTGTGCTGCCCATCAGAAGATCTTTTCCAACCTCCAGATGCTGCTTCTGCTGCTGGTCTTTGTTTGCACCCGCCTGCCCTGTGTGCATATTCTCCAAACACCAGTGCTGAACAGTGCGCTGGTTCTTTTTGCCCTCTTTGCCTGCATAGTGCGCTACGGCCTACGGCAATATCACCGTACGACCTGGCATCTGACCCTAAACAGCTGGGTAATGTTGTTCTTTACTGCAGTTGTTGTCTGGCAGACAGGCTTCCTTTCCAGTCCCTTCCTGTCGCTCTTCTTTCTCTGCATTCTGCTAACCGGCACGGCTCTGGGCACGAAAGCCGCTCTTCAGCAGGCCGGGGCAGTCACCATCTGCTGGCTGCTGCTCGCTGCCGCTGATCGCAAAGCCTTCTCCGGCAGCCTCTCTGCCCTCAAGATAGATGCGGAGTACCTGGCTGGACCGTTGATCCGGCTCTCCTTGATCTGGTTATTAGCCTGGGCCGTCTCTCTGCTCTCAGAAGAGGCTGAAGTGACCAAGGAGAAAATCCGCCAGCTCTCGCGCACTGATCAGCTCACCGGTCTGTGGAACATGAAGATGCTCCTCATCTTCATGCAGCGCGAGTACCAGCGCATCCTGATCCGCTCAGGCAAATTTTCGGTACTGATGATCGACGCAGACAGCCTAAAGGCAGTGAATGATGCCTTTGGCCACCATGCAGGCACCATGCTGATTGTCTTTATCTCTGAGACCATGCGCACCGAGCTGCGGGAAGAAGACATGCTGGCTCGCTTTGGCGGCGACGAGTTTGTCGCTTTTTTGCCAGAGACCAGCTGCAAAGATGCCTGGAAAGTAGCGGAACGCCTCCGCCGCCGGATTGAAGATGCGCCGCTGATGTATGAAGGCCATTCTGTCCGCATCACAGTCAGCTGCGGTATAGCCTGTTTCCCAGATCATGGCGAGGATCTGACCGAGATCATGAAAATGGCCGACCGCGCCCTTTACCGGAGCAAAGACCTCGGCAAGAATCGCTGCACTATCTATGGGTTGGAAGATGAGGAAGTGCAGGATCCTCCGCCTGCGTAAAGGTCTAATCAATTACCTCACTCTTTTTGTTCCTCACTGAAAATTCATCAACCGCTCATCAAACTTTGCTTTTTCCTTCTTAGACTGGTGGTGCTGCAATCGGGCAGCACCTGACTGGGACACGTTCCGGTCGACCTACAGCAAACTGGGAATTTCCGTCTTCGCCGGAGCCTGTATCGGCGTATTTGGTGCAACAGCACCGGCGATGGCGGCCTACAACGTTTATTACGGCCATCTGCACAACCACTCCAACGTCTCGGACGGCACGGGTACGCCTGCTCAGGCTTATGCCTATGCGCGGGACACCGCCGGGTTGGACTTCTTCAGCTTGGCTGACCATGACTCAGGCATCAGCTCCACTGAATGGACGACGATCAAGAGCACGGCAGACACCTACAACAGCGACGGCAGCTTTGTCGCCCTGTGGGGCTTTGAGTGGTCATCCGGCGGCAACTACGGCCATGTGACCGTGATCGGCACTGATGACTATTGCACATCTGGCAGCACAGCCACCGACACTTTCCCGGAGCTGGTGACGTGGCTCAACGCCCGCAGCGGCGTGCCCTTCTTCAACCATCCGGGCCGCGAGGATGATCTGAGCCGCGAGTTCAGCCACTTCGCCACCACGCCGTCTGATAAGTTCGTGGGCATGGAGCTGTTCAACAAGGCCGACGACTTCGACACCTACTATTACAACGACGGCTATTACACCAACGACGGCAGCAAGAGCTTCTTTGACGAGGCACTTGCACGCGGCTGGGACATCGGCGCAGCAGGCGGCGACGACAACCACACCGCCACGTGGGGCACAGCCACCGACTACCGTCTGGCCGTGCTGGCCACAGCCAAGACCCGCACCGCGATCATGGAGGCAATGCAGGCCCGCCGGATGTTCTCCACGCTCGACAAGAACCTGACGCTCTCCTTCACCCTGAGCAGCGCGGAGATGGGTTCAGTGCTTGATCCCGGCACCCACGCCCTGCGCATTGAGGCCAATGACGGCAACAACGAGGTCTTCTCCACCGTCCAGCTGATCAAGAACGGCGCGGTTGCTCAGACGTGGAATCCCAATCAGGCCCATCCGATCATCACCGGCAGCGTGACCGCAGCCGCAGGCGACTACTATTATGTGAAAGTCACCCAGCAGGACGGCGGCGAGGCCATCTCCTCGCCGATCACCATGACCGGCACAGCAGGCGGCGGCAGCTCCACAGTTTCCGCACGGGTGGCAACAGGCAGCGACGATGCCGAGCAGCGGCAAACCGGCGGCGTGGTGACGCTGAACAGCTCTGATCTGGAGCTGGTCTATGACTCCTCCACCACCGGCAATCAGTACGTGGGGATGCGCTTTGCCAACCTCGGCATTCCACAGGGTGCGACCATCACCAACGCCTACGTTCAGTTCACCGTGGATGAGACCAACTCCGGCACGACCAGCCTGACCATCAAAGGCCAAGCAGCGGACAATGCGGCCACCTTCACCACGGCCTCTAACAACGTCAGCAGCCGCGCAACCACCACTGCTTCTGTAGCTTGGGCACCAGTGGCTTGGAGCACCGTCGGCCAGGCAGGTGCAGGTCAGCAGACCCCTGACCTGAAGGACATCGTGCAGGAGATCGTCAACCGCACTGGCTGGTCAGCCAACAACGGCATGGCGATCATCATCACCGGCACCGGCGAGCGCACCGCCGAGGCCTATGAAGGCTCGGTCAGCCAGGCGGCGCAGCTAGTTGTGACCTACGAGTAAGAGCAGCTGGAGCAGCAGCGCGGTCATGCCGTCCGGCATGAAAAAGAAGGCTGGGGAGCAATCCCCAGCCCTCTTTTTTTACGTGCCCGCTTGTGATGAACGACAAGCCCTTGTCAGTCTCTGCCGGACCGCTCTATGTGAATCTCGTTGTTGCAGCCAGAGGAGAAATTGCCGCCAAAAGTATTCGCTCCGGCAAGCATCTTGCTGATGTCGTCAGCAACAACGATGTCCTTCGGAAGCTGGAGTCTTATCTCTTGCAGGTAGCCTTTCTGTCCCTTTGGGCATACCAGCAGCATCCTGTCGGCAACATCCTTGCCCATAGTCTGCTCAATGTGCTTTCGATAGGCATCGACAGAGATCATCTCGCCGATATTGTCCTTCAGGTACTTGCCGATCTCGGACGTGTCCACCCGCTGCAAGATGTCTACAGCCAGCTTAAAGTAGGCATCATCATCGCGCTCCTGGCAGGTGCCGTGCTTTTTCCATTCGTATTCGGCAAACTTGCATACAGGGTCTGCGAAATAGCAGTTCGGCATCCACGGAGCCAGCATCGTAAGCGTGTCCTCTTCCAATTCTAAAGGAGCACTGCCGCAGTTGCCATATCTGGTGCCGCACTCCTTCTTATTGGGCCACAGGCCATGCAGGGTCAGATGGGCTACAGACAACTTGCCTTGCTCCAAAGCGCTGCATTCGGGCTTGTCGTTGTGAGGCGGATGCTCGCAGAAACCCGGCTGCCATGTCATGGCCATGACATAGCTGTCGTGTTGATTTGGCGTGGAGCATTTTTTCTTCTTGCTGCCGCCATTGGCAGTTGTGTCAGTAACACTATCATCCTTGACTTCAGACTTGATATTAGCTGTGCCGCATTCCTTCGACACCCAGCGCAGATTGGGAACCGCACCTTCCATGTCAACCCGGATCCAGTTCCAGTCTCCTGCCTTGTTGATCTCTTCCGCCTCATACGTGACTCCCGGCTTCACTTTTACTTTGCCAGGGTTGGTGCCTTTGTTGAACGACTGATACGCATCGCACTCGCTGACTGCCGTGAACGTGCCTTCCACATTCTCAGCGAATGCGGAACCGGCGCAGCAGGAGAACGCTGCGACTGCCAAGAAAACTTTCTTCATGTTTTTCTCCTCCAGAGGAGACATGTTGCGGAGAGCTGACCTCATCCTAAAAACACCAAGTTCTCAGGACGCTGCTTCAGCTTGATTTTGCCGTTGCCGTCAACGGAAAGCAGATTGTCGAAATGCGTGAAGTGAAGAATGCTGAGGATCAGCACCTGCTCAGGCTGCTCGCGCAGAGAGGCGATGAACGCATGAGGATCATAGGAGCCGTTCTCTTTGAGATGCGCGGTGATTCTTCGGAACAGCTTCGGCAGGATGACATGCTCTTCGGTGATGTCTGCCAGACCATTCACCTGGAAATACGCATTGGTGGTGTCTCCGCTCCATATCCCGGCCTGCGCTGCCCTTGCCTGCGCCGCAGCCTCCGCGAACAGCTCGCGGATATCATAAAACATGCCGTCATAGAAGGTCGGATAGGCGAAACCGCCGGACAGCAGCTGGTAATTGACTGATTTCGCCGCCAGCTCCCGGTCAAGAAAGATTTCCTGTCCGTCCGCAAACGCATCTTCTCCGGCAAAGACAAAAGACACCGGCCTGCCGTATTTCTCCGCCATGCGGGTGGCGATGCAGCCCCTTGTGCCCTCCTGAGCGGACATGACCTTTGACCGGTCAGCATTCCAGACAGCATCTTTTATGCCCAGAAGCTGAAAAAGCTGGTCCGCCGCCGCATCAGCCAGCTCTCTTGGCTGATGCTCATCCATGAAATGAGTTTCCAGCGTGTCAATGGCCTCAATGCGCAGCTGCGCGTGGCCTCTGGCATTCAGCCTCACTCTGCCGAAAACCTTGCCCCAGTGTCCGTCATCGTCAGCTTTGAACCTGACCGAATCGCCATCCGCCGAATAACCGGCGACATGAAACGTGCCCTTGATCACTCTGAACGACATGGCAGCCTCCTTTTTTGGTTTTGGTGTTGGCCCGCAACGACAGTTGACCGCTTATATCATCAGAGTTTTGACTTCTTGTCAAGCTGTTTGTCCTCTCGTGAGGATTTGCTTCCGCTTTCTTCTGCCGGTTCTTTTTCAAGCACATCTCACACCTGACCATAACGCAATCGTAACAGACGCAGGGTATCCTCTCCTCTGGACGGAACCAAGAAAAACTCCGCAGAACAATGAGAGGTGCGCCCATGTTCACCGTTGAGCAAGTGCTGTCCGACCACTATCCGGCTGTGCAGAACAGCCCCTTCCTCGGCCCGCCCGGCGGTGCGGCCTGTGCTCCGCCGTCTGCTGCGCGAGGACGACTTCACCGCCTTTGCCGCCCGGTATCCCCACGTCAAAGGCATGGATTTCGTCGAGCAGGCCTTGGAGCATTTCTCCTTCAGCTACACGGTCTCGCAGCGCGAGCGTGAGAACATCCCGCCCTGCGGCAGGGTGGTGATCATCGCCAACCATCCCATCGGCTCGCTCGACGGCCTCGCGCTGCTCAAGCTGATTCACGAGGTGCGCTCCGATGTCCGCATTGTCGCCAACAGCCTGCTTTCGCAGATCAGGCCGCTGGGGCCGTGCCTGCTGCCGGTCAACAACATGGGCGGCACGTCGTCCACCAAGGAGCAGCTTGGCCTGATCAGCGCGGCCCTGCTGAATAAGGAGGCGGTGATTGTCTTCCCGGCGGGCGAGGTCTCGCGCTTCAGCCTGAGCGGCATCAAGGACGGCAAGTGGCGCAAGGGCTTCCTCAAGATCGCCGAGAAGGCCAAGGCCCCGATCCTGCCTGTTCATGTCAACGGCAGGAACTCGGTCAGCTTCTACGCCGCCTCGGCCCTGTGGAAGCCGCTCTCCACCGCCATGCTGGTGCAGGAGATGTTCTGCCAGCAGAAGCGGCGGCTCAAGTTCACTGTCGGCGAGATCATCCCCTATAGCCGCAGCGATATAAAATGATCAAGCAATCATTTTCATCCTATGAGTTGAATCTTATGGCCTATTCAGTAGATTTTCGCCGGAAAGTATTGGAAATCAAAGAACGTGAAGGTTTGAGTTTTGAGGAGGCGGCAGTA
>NZ_JBLWEO010000065.1:0-54851 GCF_048287395.1 Candidatus Electronema sp. PJ
CTGCCGCCTCCTCAAAACTCAAACCTTCACGTTCTTTGATTTCCAATACTTTCCGGCGAAAATCTACTGAATAGGCCATAAGATTCAACTCATAGGATGAAAATGATTGCTTGATCATTTTATATCGCTGCGGCTATATCAACCCATCCTTCTTGTTGCAAGTGAAGCAACAAATTTTACGCACCCCTCCCCGATCACTTGTCAATATTTATTTAAAAAATAAATTATTATCAATAATATCAATGTATCACTCAAGCGTGCATGATTTGCTTTCCATAACTTCTGCTGACGACCGATTAGAGCACTTGTGACGTTAAGTCACAAGCACGATCCACTTTTCCCCTCTTTCCTGTTGACAAAAACCGCCGCGCTTTTTACCATGCCTGTTCAGGCAGTTTCACGCTCATGCCGCGCAGTTATAAAGGCGGGCGCAAATGCCGCACTGCACATTTGCCGCAGCGCGCATCCGGCTTTCCCTGCGGCATCGCACGTTGATAACGTGTCATTTTCAGCTTCCGGCGCGGCGGAGCAAGCATTCCATGAGGCATAGCACGTTTCACTTGCGGCACGGCACGCTTGCAACGTGACGTGTCACGCTTTCCGAGAGGCAAAGCAAGCGTTCCGCGTGACATTTCACGCTTTCCGAGCCTTTCGGCAAACATGCTGCGCGGCATGTCACGCTTGCCGTGAGGCAAAGCAAACGTGCAACGTGGCATTTCAAGCGTGATATGAGGCCCGGAAAGCATGAAATGCGGCATGGCAAGCGTTCCGCGAGGCGTTTGCAGCTGCAAACACGGCGTTTCAACCTGAATAAGTTCCAGAAAAAACAGCGCAGGAGGCAGTCATGGCACGTTTTCCAAAGCGAGAAGCGGACATCAGGACGTTGGTGCAGAACATCATCGCCGGGCTGACCGGCAACCCGGACTTTCCCAATCCGCCGTTCACCCCGGCGCAGCTGCAAGCCTTCTTGGACAACGTGACCGCTCTGGGCTGGGGCGGCAGGGCGGAGCCGACCCCTCTGCAAGTTCCGGGCCAGCCCCGTTCCTTTGAGGCGGGCCGGGCTGGCTGACTTTGGACTGGAAGAAATCCCCGGACGGCGGCAGGGCGGCCTTTTACCGGGTGGAGCGGCGCAAGGCGGCGGGCGGCGAATGGGCAATGGTCGGCACAGCCTTGGAAGCTGAGATCACCCTCAACAGTCAGGAGCGCGGCAAAGAGTGGGAATACCGCGTGATTGCCGTCAACAAGGCGGGCGAAAGCGGGCCGAGCAACACGGTGACAGCGGTGCTGTAAGGGCTGCCCGCGCCCTTTCTTTTCCGCGCAGTTCTCATCCATACGCTTCGTGGCTGCGCCAAGCATCTGTCCGATGTAGGGGCGAAAAATCTTTCGCCCTTATACCCGCACGGCAATGCCAGCAAGGGCAAAAGATTTTTTGCCCCTACGATGGTTGCGGCTGATGCAAGAGGTCTATTCAAACACTCATCGCCGCCTAACTGTTTCCTGACAGAGGCCGGGCAGAATAGGCAGGCGGATTCAGCCGCCGCCTTGAACTGAATCCGTTTCTGTGATAGAGTGTTTTCTTTGCCTGCCCTAAGCGCAGACGCATAACAAGGATGAACAGGAGAAGCATATGGAACTTTCCGCAGTGCTGACCGCTGCCCCTGAAGGCGGCTATGTGGCGTTCAATCCTGAGACGGGCACGACAACGCAGGGCGAGACAGTTGAGGAGGCTCTGGCCAACCTGCGCGAGGCTGCCGAGCTGTATCTTGAAGAATTCCCTGCAATCATAACAACCCGTCCTTTCCTGACCACGTTTGAGGTTGCACCTCATGCCTCCTAAACTGCCGGTTGTGTCAGGCGCAGAGGCAGTCCGGGCCTTTGAGCGGCTGGGATTTTCAGTTGTACGGCAGCGAGGCAGCCACATCATCCTGCGGCGCGGAGCTTCCGGCTGCGTTGTCCCGAACCATCGGGAACTCAAAACCGGCACCTTGGCGGGCATCCTCAAGCAGGCAGGTATTTCAGCGGATGAGTTCATCGCCGCTTTGCATTGCTGAAGCGGCATAGAGGGATCCTTTCTCATTTTTCGGTTTGCCGCTCATCTGCCCATCGTGTAGGGGCGGTTCACTATCCGGCGTTACGCCATCACCGTGCTGCTGCTCAACCTGACGGCGCGTTTTATTATTGTGGGAGGAAAAAAGAAATGACTGCTGCCACGGATGCCGCCGAGCGGCTGCTGCGCCGCGCCGCCGAGGTCGAGGACAGCGAGGATGATGACGACAAGGTGCGGATTGATGCCTTCCTCCATCATTTCCGGGAGGAAGACAAGGAGGACGAGGCGGCTCCGGCCAAAATCTCCGCCCGCAATCTGAATTTCTATTACGGAACGCAGCAGGCACTATTCGAGAACAACCTGGACATCGCCGAGGGCAAGATCACCGCGATCATCGGGCCGTCAGGCTGCGGCAAATCCACGCACATCCGCATCTACAACCGCATCTTCGAGCTGTACGGCAACCAGCGGGCCGAAGGCGAGGTGCTGCTGGACGGCAAGAACCTGCTTGATCCCGGCACTGACCTGATCGAGCTGCGCCGCCGCGTGGGCATGATCTTCCAGAAGCCGACTCCGTTCCCTCTCAGCGTCTTTGAGAATGTCGCCTACGGTCTCCGCCTCCATTTCAAGATGCCCAAGAGCGAGCTGAATGGCCGGGTGGAATCGGCCCTGAAAAAGGCCGCGCTCTTTGAGGAAGTAAAGGACAAGCTCGACAAGCCGGGTGTCGCGCTGTCTGGCGGCCAGCAGCAGCGGCTCTGCATCGCCCGCACCATCGCCTTGGAGCCGGAGCTCCTGCTCATGGACGAGCCGACTTCGGCGATTGATCCGGTCGCCACCCGCAAGGTGGAGGAGCTGGCCGAGTCGCTCAAGGGCAATTTCACCATCGCCATTGTCACGCACAGTATGCAGCAGGCCGCCCGCATCTCCGACTTCACCGCCTTCTTCTACAAAGGCCATATCGTCGAATACGGCTTGACCAGAGAGCTGTTCACCAATCCGAAGCAGAAGCAGACGGAAGATTACATCACAGGCCGTTTCGGCTGATGGAGGAAATCATGGCAGAAAAAAAAGCAGTCCTCTTTGTCTGCATCCACAACTCCGCCCGCAGCCAGATGGCCGAAGCCTTTCTCAAGCAGATGGGCGGCGGACGCTTCGAGGCGGCCAGCGCGGGCATTGAGGCCGGGCGGCTCAATCCGCTCGCGGTCGAGACCATGCAGGAGATCGGCATTGACATCAGCGGCAATGCCGTTACCAATGTCTTTGACTTGCTCCGGCAGGGGAAAACGTTTGACTATGTGATCACGGTCTGCGATGATGCGTCTGGCGAACGCTGCCCGCTGTTTCCCGGCCAGGCCGAGCGGCTGCACTGGCCCTGCGATGATCCGGCCAAGCTGACCGGCAGTCATGCGGAGCAGCTGGAGCGCATCCGGCAGATCAGGGAGCAGCTCAGGCAGCGGGTCGCATGGTTTGTTGAAGAGCGAAAACTATAACATGCCTGCCACGAGCAAGGGAGAGCACACGGCATGATTCTGCATCGGAAAATACAGAAGATCAAGAAACGCCTGCTGGCTATCGGCGCAATCGTCGAGGAGCAGGTTAATCTCGCCATTAAGAGCATTGTCAACCGGGATAAAGACCTGGCGCAGAAGGTTATTGATGGGGATGTGGCCATTGACTTGATGGAGGTGGATCTTGAAGAAGAGTGCCTCAAGGTCTTGGCTCTACATCAACCAATGGCGGTTGATTTACGCATGATCATTGCGGTATTGAAGATCAACAACGACCTGGAGCGCATCGGCGATCTGGCTGTGGATGCCACAGAGCGGGCTATCGTCTTGGTCGAGCAAGAGCCAGTGGAGTTCCCCTTTGATTTTACTTTTATGTCGCAAGCAGTGCTCAAGATGCTCAAGCAGTGCTTAGACGCAGTGGTCAATTTGGACCTGGAGTTAGCTGCAAAGGTCTGCGCCTCAGATGATGCGGTGGATGCCATTCATGCAGAGGTCTATCGTAAAGTCGCTGCGGAGCTGGTTCGACAACCACAGCATGTTTCGCAGCTCCTGACTTACCTGAGCGTGTCGCGTTATTTGGAGCGTATAGCTGATCACACCACGAACATTGCCGAGGATGTCATCTATTTAATCCAGGGCAATATCGTTCGCCATCAGGAACCGCTTTCTTGATCTGAGCAGGAGTTCATCGGCGCAGGATGAACTCCGCTCGCTTCTGTTCAGGGGCAGACTATTTTGTCTGCCTGCCACCTTTTTGTCGCAGTCCCCCTCGTTGGCCTTGATCTTCTGCTGCGTTGAGTCTATTGATAACTCAGCTGCTTGCCTTTCCTCTTTCTCTGGTTTGAGGAACTGGCCCTCATCTTGCATGAGCCAGAGCAGCTCTCTCTTTTCTCCCAAAGGAAACTACTATGAATTGGAAAATCATTCTCTCTGCCGCCCTGCTGCCTCTCTGGCTCGCAACTGCCCTGCAAGCTGAAACCGTCCATCTCTCAGCTGCGGCAAGTCTGACTGAGGCGGTCAAAGAAATCATTGCCTCTTATACAAAGGAACCACAAGCTGAAGCCAGGCAAGTTCTGCCCAACTTTGGTGGCTCTGGAGCTTTAGCCAAGCAAATTGAACAAGGAGCACCCGCAGATATCTTCATTTCTGCCAGTCCTGAATGGACAACATACCTTACTGAAAAACAATTAGCTGCGCAAGGAACAGCAACGATCTTTGCTGGTAACAAATTGGTTTTTGTTGGTGCTCCCAAAGCCGCAGCTGTAAGTTTAGAAAAGCTGGCTGATCTTCAACGCATTGCCATTGGAAATCCAAAGAGTGTTCCTGCTGGGCAATATGCCATGCAAGCAATGGAACGAGCTAGCGTTTATTCTGCATTAGCTCAGGATAAAAAATTAGTTCTTACCGATGATGTCCGGCAAGCTCTGATGTATGCTGATCAAGGGGAAGTGGATGGTGCTTTTGTTTATATGACTGATGCGTTGCTTGCCAAAAACGTCAAGGTGCTCTTTACCGTTGCTGATTCGCTGCACGATGAAATTCAGTACCCCATGCTCATGACCAAGGCAGGGGAGAAGAACGCGGCGGCCAAGGAGTTTTATGCCTATCTGACCGGGGCAAAGGCCAAGGCGATCCTGGAAAAGCACGGGTTTGAGGTGAAAAATTGAAAAAGACAGGGATGGAAGGTCAATCAGTGACTGAGCCATCTGTCTAAATGTGTATAGCAAGTTTTTGATTCTTTCATTGCTTTTTTAACTTTACTTTGCCAGCATCAAATACCCAATCTGAAATATGGACAGAGGCATATTTTGTCTGATCTTTATACGATTTTATATGGTTTACTATTTCCATCCTGCCATCCCCTTTCGGAGACGAAATCAATGACTTAATCGCAACGTCAACGAGCTGGATTAAATCATTCGTTTTTGAGTCAACTGGTTTTAAGCTTTCTACAACTTTTTTGTTGCGATAGTCAGTTTCTGTTTCACGAGCCTTGAATTTGTTGGTGAGTGACCAATAAAGAGAGTTCCAGTAATATGGCTTCATGATAGATTTTTCATCTACGAGTATATCGTATCGCGCATATGGTTTTAATATATTCATCAGGAAACAATAATAACATTTAAAGAATCTTTCATCTTCGTTCGAAGACCAGTTTTTCCAATCCCGATCCTGTTTATCAAATCGCACTATACGCATCGATGCATAACCATCGAGAAAAAATATATCGAGAAATTTTTTGTAAAAATTTATATATTTTTCGTTATTTCCGATATTTTTCCATTTGAACTCATGATGAAAACTCTCTTTATTTCTCAGAGCAATAATTTTATTGCTTAATATTTCTGCTCGACGTTGAGAGCATTCAATGCCACCAATATAAAAAACTGGCGCATGTGTTTCCGATTCATCACAAAAGAGACTTCTACGCTCAATTGCCATAATTTTCAGAAATTTATTTTTGGTGTTTGCCTAAGGCAAGTGATAAAGGCTAATTATCAATTTAATTGACGAAACTACAGTAAACAATTACCCATAAATTGGCAAATATTTTTTTCAGTAACCTGTCGATCCTTATCGCAACAAACGGATAATCCATGCTATTCTTCACCCTCGACGATCTCCTGGCCATTAAGCTCTCTTTACAGACAGCAGCTGCGGCCACATTGCTGGCCCTGCCAGCTGGGTTTGCGATTGCTTATCTTTTAGCGATGACTAATATGCGCGGAAAAGCCCTGCTTGAAGGTCTGGTGAATCTGCCGCTGGTTCTACCGCCGGTGGTGACGGGTTATCTGCTCCTCCTGCTCTTTGGTCGGAAGGGTTGGTTTGGGAAATTGCTGCTGCTCTTTGATGTGCGGATTGTTTTCACGCTGCGTGGGGCGATCATTGCCTCTGCGGTGGTGGGTTTTCCTCTGCTTGTCCGTTCCATTCGCCTTGGTTTGGAGGGGATTGATCGTCAATACGTGCAGGCCGCACGTACTTTGGGCGCAACTTGGTGGGATACGCTTTGCACCATCATTATTCCGCTGTGCAGCCGCGCTGTTCTGGCTGGTATGACGCTAATGTTTGCCCGTAGTATGGGTGAATTTGGCGCGACTGTGATTCTTGCCGGAAATATCCCAGGGGTTACGCAAACCATCCCGCTGGCAATCTATCAATACACGAATAGTCCAGGGGGCGAAAAGCAGGCTTTGGCTCTCTGCATCGTTTCTATTTGTCTCTCCTTTGCCGTTCTCTTAGTTGGTGAGATTGCAAACCGGCATCTCAAGCGGAGTTAAAGGTATGCTGCTCGAAGTTGCTGTGGAAAAACGATTTGAGGCGTTCCAGTTCAAGGCTGATTTTACGCTCAGGTCAGATAAGTGCGGGGTGTTTGGGCCTTCTGGCAGTGGCAAGTCAACCCTGATGCACCTGCTCGCCGGGCTTTTGCAGCCGGATAAAGGCGTTGTCCGGCTCAATGGCCGCGTTTTGTTTGATCAGAAGCAGAAAATTAACCTCCTGCCAGAAGAGCGACAGGTGGGCGTGGTCTTTCAGCACTGTTGTCTCTTCCCTCACCTCAATGTGCGGCAGAATCTGTTCTATGGCAGGAATCGCTTGCCTCGCTTACAGCGCAATATTAGCCCAGACCAGCTCATTCGTGTACTCCAGCTCGATGAGTTGCTCGAGCGCAGCGTTCATCGGCTTTCCGGGGGAGAACGGCAGCGGGTTGCCTTAGGCCGAACAGTCCTGGCTTGCCCGCAGTTAATCCTTCTTGATGAGCCTTTGTCTGGCCTTGATCGGGCTTTGAAGTATCAGATCATACCTTATCTGCGCAACGTCTTTGCCGAGTTCTCCATCCCCCTGCTGTTTATTAGCCACAGCTTGCAGGAATTGCGCCTGATGACGGAGGAGGTGCTCATTATGCGGGATGGACAGGCGGAAAAGACCATGCTGACAGAGGACTTAGCGCGGGTAAACCTGGGCAGCATTGAGCAGGGTTACAGCAACTTGCTCCAGTTGGACAGGCCGCAGGAAATGGGGAATCTGCGGCGTTATCAGTGGGGCAAGGTCTTTTTGATTGGCTTAAACAGCGATGAGCAGACTGCTGGGCAGTTTGTTTTAGGGGCCAGAGACATCCTGTTGTTTAAAAAACACCCTGAGGCCGCCAGCGCACGCAACATGCTGGCCTGCACAGTGCGTCGTCTCTATCAGACTGACTGGCTGGCAGGGGTGGAACTGGATTGTCAGGGCAATACTCTAATCGCGGAGATTGTCCCGCAATCTGTGGAGGAGTTGGAGATCAGCCCTGGCAGTGAGGTGATCGCTGTTTTTAAGGCTTCGGCGTTACGGCGGCTGTATTCGTCGCTTTAGGGAGAAGAGAATGAGCAAGAGTTCTGCCGCCTCGCGTTCTCTGTGCGGCAGAAACTCCTGCATGGAGTCCTAGTCCTGATGTCTTCGCAACAGCGTTAGGCTGTTGCCCGGTTGGCCGTGGTGCGAAGATAGGAGACCCAACACTGCCACGGCAAGATATTTTCGTTGCACACGCTGGGACAGCCAGGGAAATGTTCCTCTTTGACCGGGCAGCGTCCGTACTGCAAGGTACAAATGATCTTTGCCGCTTTCTCTAATGCGCGTTCCAACGCATTTTCATTCCGTTCCGACATGATTTATCCTCCTTTGAAAAGGGGTGCTGCGTGCTTGCTAGCCTTGCGCTTCACCTGTCTGCTATTGAACCAGACCATCATGAGAAATATATTCAGCCAGAATGAAAAATTGATGAGCCTGATCGCGGCTCATCAATTCCTGCCTTTATTTCAGCCACACCTCAACGCGGCGATTCTTCTCCCGACCTAAGGCAGTGCTATTGGATGCAACTGGCATCTCACTGCCAACGCAGAACAGTTCCCGCACCTTGATGCCCCGCGAACTTAGCTCTTCCTTCACCACCTCTGCCCGTTTGCAGGACAGGGCCAGATGTTTTTCATAGCTTTCCTGACTGTCAGGCAGCCCCTGCATCTTGCGATCACCGGAAGAGTCGCCTGCGCTGTCGGAGAATCCAGCGAGCAAGATCTCCTTGTTTCTATTGCTGGCCAGGAAATCCACGATCCTTTCCACATCCCGAACAGCCCTGTTGTCTAAGGCAAGGGCCTCGCCTTGGAAGCGAAAGTTTGCCGAGAGCCGTTTTGCTTCTCGCACCCCAGTCAGATATTTGTAAAGTACCTGGTAATTCTGATTGGTTCCTGGCGCAACTTCTATTTTGTGATCCTCAGCAGAGATAGTCAGATCGACAAACTTGTGCTTCTTGACCAACTCTTGCCCATCTGAAGCCAAAGCGAACTCGATGAAATCTTGAGTATAAGCATTTGCCGGTGCCGCAGGGCTATAGAGATACAGACGACGGCTGACCGGGTAGTCTTCAGTTGCAACGGTAAAAACCGTGGGCCGCACGGCTGGGCCACCATCCGAAATGGCAAGGGCTTTATTGTGCTTGACATAGGGAAGGCCGCAATACCCCACCGCATGAACATCGGTGTTGACCGCATCAGAGAGCTTTTCGTTGGAATCCCACCGCTGGGCTGCGGCATCGAGTTTCTTTTCCCCCAGAATGATACCTTTGAAGGTATCATGCGTTCCTGAATTCTCATCCCGCGCCTGGATGTTGATTGGCGCATTTCCCCAACTCAATTCAGACCAGTTTTTGAGCTTGCCAGAAAAGATGTCGGCAAGTTGCGGAAAGCTCAATTTGCTCACCGCAGCATTGGAGGAGTTGACAATAACTGCCACGCCATCCATTGCGAGCACATGCTCACAGGCACTGCCAGTCATGTCACCCAACCCAGCGAGTTCCTGCGCCTCACTGTCTTTGATCTTTCGAGAAGACATACCAATGTCGCACTGCTTTTCCTTCAGTCCCTTGAAAGCGGTTGAAGAGCCATGCGCCCTGATTTCAATGACCTTGGTCTGCTCCTTATCGGCAAAATGGCCTTCGATATCCATTTCTGTACCCGAGGTGAGATCAAGCTGCTTGACCGATTCCGCACCCAATTTGAGCAGAAAGGCTTTGGCAAGATCGGGCGCGAGCTTCGCCCCAATGGTGTTGGAGCCATGAATGCGTAAGATGGTCTCCTTTGCCAAGCTGTCCTGGCCGCTCATGGCTGTAGTCAAGAATGCAACAAGGACAAGGAGCTGCGCTGTTCCAGTTTTCTTCATACTTTCTCCCTCAAAATGGTTTGTGTTGAACCAACTGGCTTTCAGGGGATTTATTTGAAAGGATGAATGTTCAGAAAATATTAAGCTGTGAAGAGGAATATGTAAGGAGAGAAGGCATGAGTGCTGGCGAATAATTTCGGCTCGGTCAAAGAGGAGTTCTGCCTACTTGAAAAGGAGTGCTACTCGGCAGGAAAGGAGTTGTGCTTACCTGAAAAGGAATTCTGTTAAGCCAAAAAGGAGTTTTGCCGAGTAACAAAGGAGTCTGGCCGACTAGGAAAGGAATTTGGCCGACTAGGAAAGGAGTTGTGCTTGGCAAAACTCCTCTGCTGCCGATTAGAACTCCTTTCTGGCCGAGCCAAACTCCTTGGTAAACGAGCTGCACTCCTCCCTGGCTGATTGGAATTGCAAGGAATTTCAGGGAAGAAGGAAGCGCATCCGTCATCCCATCGGCAACCAGCTCCGGCCAAAGAAGCCTTTGCTGAAATAAGCGATGCCAACATAGGCAGATAAGAAGATGAAGAGGTAGCGCAGCCACTTTTCCGGGATGTATTTCTGCGTTTTCGGGCCGATCATTGCGCCGACAAAGACCCCAAGCATTTCAATGCCCACCAAATCCCAGCTAATAAAGGTGCCTTTGAGCACTGCATGGGTAAAAAGGCTGGCACTCATACTGAGAAGAACAGCCAGGGCTGACGTACCAACCACAATGTACATTGGCAGGCCGATGATGTGGGTCAGAAAGGATACATAGAGGAAGCCACCGCCGACCCCGAGGAAGGCAGAGATTGCGGCGATGAACGCACCGCCGAGTATGGCCAGTAAAGGGTTAAAGGAAAACTCTGCTCCATAAAAGGAAAAGCTGATCTTGCTGAGGCTGGAAGACAGATTGTGCACTCTTTCTGTCGTACCGTGTTCTTTCACCCGCTGATGCAGCTTTTTGCTCATCTCCTCAGTGATCTTTTTCTTGGACAGGCTCTGTTGTGTTGTCCCAGCAAACATCACCCCACCAATGATGAGTACAAGGACACCAAAGTAGCCTTGATATTGGTCAAACTTGAGCTTATCGGCAGTGAAATAGGTGATCAGCATGGCCCCAAAAAGACTGCCCACGCCCAGTGTGACTCCGAGGGGCACCACCAGCCGTTTCATCCGGTAAAAATTCCAGGTAAGGATCAGGGCAGTTAAGCCGACTAAATACTGATTAGAGGCCCGGATAGTGTCAGTGAGTAGGGCGTTCAGTTCAGGATTGGTACTCTTAAAACTACTGGCATAAGCTCCAAGGGCAAAAAGCGTCATGTGCCCAACTCCAGACATGATGCCACCAAATGCTCCCACAGTGGCAAAGATCCAACCTACCCAAATCGCCCAAAAGAACGCGACTACATAGTTTATTTGCGGCGCGCCTGGTATCCCAGCAAAACCTTTCTCCACTTGCGGGTTGATCTGCCCTTTTTCTATACCAATCGGGGTCTTGGCCACGACTTCGCCTAATTTTCCTGGTAGATTCAGCTTGCCAACAAGGGTTGTTGCTTGCGTCTGCGGCTCTAGCTGTTGGCCAGCGTTTTGCTTTTCAGCTGAAAACAGCGGCAGACTGTTCAGCAGAAGCAGCACAGCTGTCAGCAGGATGATCACTGCTCTCCCCTTCCTGTTTTTTTTCACTTTGTTCCTCCTTATTTGATTACATTTGAGCTACATAAGCATGATAACGCCTTGGGCAAGCCGGAGGCGGCGCAAAATATGGTACTGCTGATCTGAGTTGAACGGGCGAGGAGAGGGACTGAGAGGGAGATGCGTTCACCAAAAAGCGGTTGGAGTTCATCTTGCCCAGATGAACTCCTGAATATGGAAGACAAGAGCAAATCTGTCAGCCCATCGGCAACCAACTCTGGCCAAAGAAGCCTTTGCTGAAATAAGCGATGCCCACATAGATAGCCAAGAAGATGAAAAGGATCTTCAACCACTTTTCTGGGATGTACTTCTGCGTCTTCGGGCCGATCATTGAGCCGACAAAGACCCCGAGCATCTCCACACCCACCAAACCCCAGCTAATGAAAGTGCCTTTGATCACCACATGGGTAAAAAGGCTGGAGATCATGCTGAGAAGAACGGCTAAGGCCGACGTACCGGCAACAATATACATCGGCAGGCCGATGATGTCAGTCAGGAAAGGCACATAAAGGAAGCCACCGCCCACACCGAGGAAGGCAGAGATCGCCGCGATGATCACACCGCCCAGCATGGCCAGCAGCGGATTGAAGGAAAACTCTGCCCCATAGAAGGAAAAGCTAATTTCGCTGATACTGGAAGACAGCATTTTTATTCCTTCAGTCTCACCTTTCTCCTTCATCAGCTTCTGTAGCTTCTTGCTGGTCTCATCAGTGGCTTTCTTTTTGGAACGACTCGCTTCGCTAGTGCTATAGAGCATAATCGCACCGATTACCAGGACAAGAATGCCGAAGTAGCCCTGATATTGGTCAAACTTCAGCTTGTCGGCAGTGAAATAGGTGATCAGCATGGCCCCAGCAAGACTGCCTAAGCCCAGCGTGGCTCCTAGGGGCACGACCAGCCGTTTTATCTTAAAGAAATTCCAGGTGGAGATCAAGGCAGCCAAGCCGACTAAATACTGATTGGAAGCCCGGATGGTGTCTGTGAGCAGTTTGTTCAGCTCAGGATTCGTTCCTTTAAAGCTACCTGCATAGGCCCCAAGAGCAAAGAGGGTCATATGGCCCACTCCAGCCATAATCCCGCCAAAAGCTCCCACAGTGGCGAAGATCCAGCCTACCCAAACTGCCCAAAAGAACGCGACCACGTAATTGATTTGCGGCGCGCCTGGTATCCCGGCAAAGCCTTTCTCTGCCTGCGGGTTGATCTGGCCTTTCTCCGTGCCGGTCGGAGTTTTAGCGACGATTTCGCCTAATTTTCCTGGCAGATCTGTCTTGCCAACCGTTGCTGTTGCTTGCGTCTGCTGGGCAGGCACCTGGTTCTCCGCAGAAAACAACGGTGGGTTGTTCAGCAGTATCAGAACGGTTGCCAGTAGGATGATAACCTCTCTCCCCTTCATTGTTTTTCTCACTTTCTCTCTCCTGGGTTGATTGAATTAAACATAGCTTAATAAGAATGATTCTTTCTTTTCTCATACATCTGTATTCATGCAGCATCTTCGCCTAATATTGACGATGAAAATAAGTTGACAATAAATAAACGACTGTGCTATATCTCGCAATCAATTTATACGCGACGCTGCTTTTTCGTTAATAAGAAACAAGGTTGGCCGTGTTTGGAGAACCATAATGGGCAATAAAATCAGTTTGGCGCGGGCAGCTATCTACCATTTTGTTTCCCTTCTTTATCGGGATGAGATCTCCCTGCCGCTGCTGGAGAAAATGCTTGCAGGTCAAGTTATTGAGCACCTCGGCAGATTACACGAGCATTCTGTCTCTGAAGAAAAGCCGTTTTCCAGCCTAGCCCAGATGATGGCGTTTCTCCAGTCTGCGCCGCTCGATGTCGTGTTTCGTGAGTTGCGCCATGACTACGCCGAGCTGTTTCTTAATGCAGGCTGTAACCCTGCCTTTCCCTATGCTTCCTGTCATCTCGCCCCTGAGCCGTTGGTGATGCAGGAGCCAATCGTGCAAGTGCGGAAAATGTACTGCGACAGCGGCTTGGAGAAGAATCCGACTTGGCTGGATTTAGAAGATCATATCGCGACAGAGCTGGAGTTCATGGCCTATCTTGCTGGCAGGCCAGGCACTGAGGTGCTGCAAGCGGATTTTCTCTGCAATTGCCTGCTGACGTGGACAGATAAGTTCTGTGCTATGTTGGCAGCTTCAGCCAAAACAGAGTTTTATCAAGGACTGGCGGAATTGACCAAGGCGGTGTTGGTCTGCGACAGTGCCTATCTGGCCGGACTTGAGGGACAGGCTACGGTCTTGGCCAAACTTGGGCAAGTGATTGCTGCTCTGGACTTAGATAACGCCTTGAACTCCCTAGTCACACTGACTCTTGGCTGTTCAGCGCAGCCAGAAGCAGAGAGAACGGTCAAGACCCACTGCTATGTCTGCCTTGGTCTTTGTGGACAAGAGGTCAATGTCAAGGACGGGGTGATCACTGGCTGTAAAGGGCTGTCTGGTGATCCCAAAGGCGGCGGACGCCTTTGCATCAAAGGAGCCAATGCCCATAAAAATACCTATTCGGCCTACCGCCTGAAAACGCCGCTGATCCGCGAGCAGGGCCGCTTCCGCAAAGCTTCGTGGCAGGAAGCCCTTGATTTTGTCGCTGCCAAGCTGAAGAGCTTTGATCCCAAGACCGTCGGCTTTCATCAGGGCAATGATTATAACAATTGGTGCAGCGATGCGTTAATGGCGGCTTATGGCACGCCGAATAAGACCACGCACCGACAAATGTGCGATAATCCGAATCGCATGGCCAATGAACATTGCTTCAGTGAGAAACGGCCTTGGCTGGATTACGCCCATTCGCAGTATATTCTACTCTTCGGCATCAATGAGCTAGTCACTTCTGCTGGGCAGCGCAAGGTCAATTTGCTCAAGCAGGCAGTAAAGAACGGTGCCAAGCTGGTGGTGGTTGATCCGCGCCGCTGCGAGACCGCGCAGTTAGCCACGGAATGGGTTCCAATCCTTCCCGGCACAGACGGGGCAATGGCGATGGCCATGTGTCATGTGATTGTGACGGAGAATCTGTACGACAAAGAGTTCACTGAGAACTGGTGCTACGGTTTTGCTGAATTCAAGAAGCGGCTGCTAGGTGAAGAAGACGGCCTGGCCCGCACGCCGCAGTGGGCTGAGGCAATCTGTGGCGTTCCTGCGGCAACGATTGAACGACTGGCCCGTGAATTCGCTGCTGCTGCGCCGCACACAGGGGCACTGGCGTGGACTGGCGTGGCTCAGGTACCGAATGCGACTCATGCCACCCAAGCAGTGCAAGCCCTTAATGCCCTGATGGGAACCTTTGATGCACCGGGCGGCCCAGCTTTGATCGGCAAGCGCAAGCTGGCCTCGCCTTGGGCAGATAATCAGCCTAAGCCACCCAACAATGCCGAGAAATTCAAGCTCAATCCGGGGCGGTTGTGGAGCGGTTGGATTCCTGCTTATTTTGAGCAGGACGTGCAGGCTGGTCGGCTAAAAGCTCTGCTCTGCTATTTTGGCAATCCAGTGATGTCAAGCGGCTCAGAGCCGAGCCTGCGCCGGGCAATCGAGGGGCTAGAGTTCTCCTGCGCTATTGATTGCTATATGAGCAATACCGCCGAGCTGTGCGACGTAGTGCTGCCCGACTGCACCTACCTTGAGCAGAGCCGGGTGGTTTCCGACTGGATGTATGAGTCGTTCATCTCTTTGGGCCAACGGGCTGTGCCGCCGTTGTACGAATCGCGACCAGCAGTCTGGATTTTCACCGAATTAGCGAAGCGGCTCGGCTTTGGCGAGTTTTTCCCGTGGCAGAACGAGGAGGAATATCTGCGCAACCAGCTCCGCAATCAGCAGGTGACGCTCGAGGAGCTGCGCCAGCGCGGTTATTTCATTACTGACCCGCAGGAGTTCTATAAATACAAGAAATGGGCTTCGATCAACCCGCCGCCAGGTTATGGCTCATCCGGCAACAGCGTGACCGGCAAATATAACTTCATCAATCCTGTGGCGGAAAAAGCTGGGCTGAATGCCTTGCCTGATTACCTGCCGCCGCACGCTGACTGGCCCGAACTCAAGCCGGATGCGGACTATCCGCTGCTGCTTGGCTACTTCCGGGTGATCGAGCATGAACACACCGCCACCTGTTGGAATCCGGCCTTGATGCGGCAGTGCAGCAGCAATCCTGTTTGGCTCAATTGGTTGGATGCAAAACAACTCGGCATTGCTGATGGCGAGCAGATCATCGTCGCTTCACCGTGGGCAGAAGTTCAGGCCGTTGCTAAAGTCACCTGGGACATCCGCCAAGGTGTAATCGCAGCGGCAGGCGGTTTTGGCGGCCACTACGGCTTGGAGGGCGATCCCAAATATCCTCAATGCGGCGGCTTTAACACCAACACCTTGCTGCCACCGAACCTGGCCTGCAAGTGGTCAGGCACGCCGCCCCTCAAATACATCAAGACCAGGGTGCAGAAACTCTCTGTTCCCTTTGTATAAAAACGTATAACAGGAGAATTACCATGAACAAGAAACAAAGCAACCTCTGTTGTGCAGCACTGGCTTTTTCCCTTTCTTTCTCAGGCTTCGCGTTTGCCTCCGCGCTTCAGGATGGCGAAAAAGCCGTGTTTGAAGAAGTGAAAAAGTCCATTCCTCAAGACAAGGTAAAGAGCGTTGATGATCTGCATGCGAAATGGAAAGAAGTCCAGGAAGGCAAAAGCAAGGCCATCATCATCGATATTAGAACCGAGTCTGAATTTGATGCTGGGCATATACAGGATTCTAACAATCTCGACTCAGGTCATGCCTATACCCTACCCAAGAAGGTTGAAGATGCGGATTCAGAAATCTGGGTGATTTGCCGCAGCAAAAACCGGGCCACCTATTTTGTCAGCCTGCTCTACAAGTACGGCTACAAGAACGTCTTTTTAATTGAAGACGGCATCGAAGGCTGGGCTAAAAAAGGCTATCCATTGGTCAACAAATACATGGGCAAGATCGAAGTGAAGGAATACGAGAAGGAACTGAAAGAGAAGTTCCAATTCCGAGAAAATAAGTAATTTCTAAGGCCAAGAAGTAAGCATTTTTCCTTCTTGCCAGAGAGACGGTTCATTCTGCCGTCTCTCTTCTTTGTTTTTCCCCGTATCAGACTCAATGCGGCGGCTTTAACACCAACACCTTGCTGCCACCGAACCTGGCCTGCAAGTGGTCAGGCACGCCGCCCCTCAAATATATCAAGACCAGGGTGCAGAAACTCTCTCTGGCTTGACTGTAAGCTCTTCTGCGACAAAAAAGACTCCTTTTTTGCTCGTTTCCAAAGGAGTTTGGCTTGGCAAAAGAGGAGTGCTGCCGACTTGCAAAGGAGTTGAAGTCGGCAAGAAAGGAGTTTGGCCGAGTAGGAAAGGAGTCCGGCTAAACCGCAAAGGAGTTGGAGTCGGCCAAACTCCTTTGCAACTCGGCAGGAAAGCAGTTTAGCCAAGCCGCACTCCTTTGCTGCCGAATCAAACTCCTTTCTGGCCGAGCCAAACTTCTTGGCAAGCGAGCAGGATTCTTCTCTTACTGAGTTGCACTTCGCTGTAAATCCTGCTGGTTGGCTGATGCAGGAGTTCTCTTGGAGTTTTTCCGACTTAATATTGCTGATCTTTTCTCGGCAAACGCCTCAAGGCGTGGGCCTGAAGAACAGCAGCTCAGGCAACGGCAACAGAGCGTGGCTGTAGATATTCTGCGGATCGCCCTGGAAGAGAAAATCATACTGATGGCCAAGGCGACTGAGGAAGAGTTCGGCCTGAGACAGCAGCGGCGAGCTGCCAGGCAGCGCAAGGCGGGTCGTCTTTAGGCTGTGCAGCAGCATATCGACCGGGCTTTGCACCTCTTCGACATAGATAGCTTGCTCCGCAGGCAAACCAACCATCTGGGCAGCGGCTGTCACGGCATCTTCAAGGCTGCCAAGCTGGTCAGCCAAGCCGAGTTCAAACGCAGTGGCACCGTCCCAGACTCTACCGCCCGCAATTTTCTCCACGTCTTCCCGATTCATCTTCCGACCATCAGCAACAAGGTCAATAAAGCGGCGATAACCCAGCTCGATCTGGCTTTGCATGGCGCGTTTGAAGGTCTCTGGCAGCGGACGCAGGATATTCCCGGCTCCAGCTAGGCTGGTAGTGCCAATGCCGTCGCTGAAGATGCCCACTTTCGCCAAGGTCTTCTCAATAGTGGGGAAGGCCCCGAAGATGCCTATTGAGCCAGTGATTGTATAAGGCGAGACAAAGATGCGGTCAGAGGCAGCAGCGATCCAATATGCCCCAGAGGCTGACATCGAACCCATAGACACCACCACGGGCTTGCCTGCCTTCCGCGTAAGCAGCAATTCTTGCCGGATCAGCTCTGAGGCAAAGGCACTACCGCCGCCACTATCGATGCGCAGCACCACGGCCCGGGCATTTTTGTCCTGCCGGAGCTTGCGGAGCTGATGAACCAATTCGGCAGCTCCGATCTGGCCTTCGCCGCCTTCGCCATAGACGATATTGCCTTGCGCGGTTAGAATAGCGACCCGGTCTTTGTGTGCTAACTTCTTGCTATAACTGCTGCCAACCGCTGTCAGATAGTCGGCAAAGTCAATCTGGTTAAAGCCGTTCTCCTCGTCGCCTGGGCCGACCAAGCCGCGCAGATGTTCAATCAGCTCTGCCGAGGTCTTGAGGCCGTCAATCAGCTTACTGCGCTGGGCCATTACGGCTGCGTCACCACCTGCGGCCTCCATGTTCTCAGCCAATTTCTCCACTGCCTCGCCAACGGTCTGCGGCGGAAGGTGTCGCTGCCCGGCAATATCGCTGCTATAGCCATTCCAGAGACGGCCTAGCCAACGCAGGTTGTTCTCCTTGGCCTCAGGCGACATGTCCTTGCGCAGGAGCGGCTCAACTGCAGATTTAAAGTCACCAACCCGGAAAACATGAAAGCTGATCTCCAGCTTGTCTAACAGCTCGCGGAGATACAGGCTGAAGAGACCAAAGCCGTGGAGATCAACTGAACCCATTGGGTTGAGGTAGATTTCGTCACTCCAGGCTGCTAGATAATATTGGCCTTGGCTATAGGTATCAGCAGTAGCGATTACCCGCTTGCCTGCGGCCCGAAATTGCGCCACTGCCTGACCAATGTCGTGCAGCTGATTCAAACCTGCCTGCTTCAGTTTGTCTGGTTGGATAACCAGCAACTTGATCCGGCTGTCTTTGGCCGCAGCCCGCAAACCGCTGATGATGTCCTGGAGGAGCAATTCTTTCCGCTGTGGAGTACGATTGAGCAGGACAGCTAGCTCTTCTGCCGGATTGAAGAACGGGCGTTTTTCGAGAATACTGCCGCGTGGAGCCAGTACCAGGGCACAGTCCTTGGGCACAGCGACCGGTTTGGCTTGCCGATGCAAACTGGCTACGCCGAAGATGAGGGTAAAGAAAAAAAGGAAGAAACAGCCAGTGAAAAGGATGCTGGCAGTAGCCACGATCCTCCACAGCCAGCGGAACACAGCGGCGATTCGTTGCAAAGACGTGTCGGAAGGAAAAAGATTGGGACAAACTACTGCGGACAATAGTCTGCCGGAATGGTTGTTGGGGAGCAACGAAAAAATCGCTGCCCCGTGTTCTGCTACCGCTTCTTAGTCTAAATACTTATGAACTGCGGCCTTCAGCGCATCAGTGTTAGCTGATTTGACGATGTACTCGTCTGAGGCCCAGGTACCGAAATCCTGCTTGTACTCAGGGTAGGCTGAACTGAGAATGACCGGCAGAGCAGGATTGAGGCTCTTCATCTGACGCAGTACCTCAATGCCGTTCATGCCTGGCATGTTGATGTCGAGAATAACTAAGTCTGGCGGTGCGGCTGTGAACTGCCGCAGAGCCTGATCGCCGTTCAAGGCTGTCACCACAGCAAAGCCCTCCTCCTCCAGTTCTTCTTGGTACAGAAACAGGATGACTTCCTCATCATCAACGATCAGAATTTTCTTTTTGCTTTCCATGGCAGCCTCCTTTTTTGCCGCAGCCTTCTACGGCTGCACCTCGCGGAGATAACGGCAAGCATCTTCCGGCGGCATGGGGTTGATGTAAAAACCGGTGCCCCATTCAAAACCGGCAATGCTGGTCAGTTTGGGCACAATCTCAAAATGCCAGTGGTAATGCTCCAGCAGCCTGGAACGGAGCGGCTGGGTGTGCAGGACAAAGTTGTAGGGAATACCAGGGATGCAGGCATCCAGCCGCCGCAGGGTTTCGGAGAAGATCTGGGCCAAGTCAGAGAGCGATGCTTCATCCTGCTCAATGTAAGAGGAGCTGTGCTTCTTCGGCAGCACCCACATCTCGAAAGGCGTGCGCGGAGCAAAGGGAGTCAGGGTGACAAAACGGCTGTTCTCACAGACCAGGCGAATTTTCTGCTGGATCTCTTGGCGGATGATGTCGCAGAACACGCAGCGGTCTTTGTAGCTGTAGTATTGCCTGCTGCCTTCCAGCTCTGAAACCAACATGCGCGGCATGACTGGCAAGGCGACTAATTGCGAGTGGGAATGCTCCAGCGAGGCTCCAGCTGCTTTGCCGTTGTTCTTGAACACCATGACGTAGGAGAAGCGCTCGTCTCTGGAGAGATCGCCAATCCGGGCCTGAAACGCCTTGAACGTGAGCAGCATCTGATAGTGCGGCAGAAAGCTGAAGCGAGCAGCATGATCCGGGCTTTCAATCACGACCTCGTGGGCACCAATGCCGTTCATTCGGTCGTAGAGCCCCTCGCCCTGCTTGTCCAGCTCGCCTTCAATCACCAGCGCAGGGTATTTATTGGGCACCACCCGCAGCTGCCACCCCGGTGAGTTAGACGGCTGGCCGTGGCTACGGCCATAAACCAATACCTCAGGAGGCGTGGTTCGCTCGTTTTCTGGGCAGAGCGGGCAGAAACCGCCCTTTGCCTCATAGCAGTCCACCGCGAAATCAGTGGGCCGCTTGCTCCGCTCCCTGGCAATGATGATCCAGCGTCCAAGGATTGGGTCTTTCCGCAGTTCAGGCATGTTTTATCTTCCCGAATTTCTTTCCCGCTGCTCCTGCTTGATCTTGCAGTCGATGCAGTGGGTAGCCACTGGCCTAGCCTCTAGTCGCTTGACACCGATCTCCTCCTCGCACTCCTCGCAGATGCCGTAGGTACCGCTGTCAATCCGAGCAATGGCCTGATTGATCTTGTCTAAAAGCTGCTGCTCTCGGCTGCGCAGGCGCAGCTCAAAGCTGCGATCTGATTCCAGCGTGGCGCGGTCAGTAATGTCTGGGGTGTTGAACTGATGATCAGTCATTTCCGAAATCGTCTGCTCCACATCGGAAACGATTTCCTGCTTCATATTTTCAAGCAGCACTCTGATTTTTTGTAGTTGTTCGCTATCCATAGTCTTTTCCCTTTGTGTCATTCCGACGAGCGGTTGAACTCACCGCTTCTGCCGCCGCTTTTCCGCATCAAGCGGATTTGGGATATCTCCATCCCCTTGTCCACAGCCTTACACATGTCGTAAATAGTTAAAGCTGCCACAGAGACCGCTGTCAGGGCCTCCATCTCTACTCCGGTTCTCCCGGTGATGCGAACAGTAGCCTCAATGACGACACTATGCCGCACATCGTCAAAGGCGAAGTTAACCTCTGCTGCGCTAATTGCCAGAGGATGGCACAGCGGAATCAGGGAACCAGTTTGCTTGGCTGCCATGATTCCGGCCAACCGGGCCACGCCCAGGACATCGCCTTTTTTCATCGTCCCAGCTTTGATCATCGCGTAGGTGGCTGGAAGCATCGCAATCCGGCCTTCTGCAACGGCAACCCGCTCGCTCTCAGCCTTAGCTCCCACATCCACCATCCAGGCCTGGCCTGCTGCGTCAAAATGAGAAAGCTGCATCAGTGCGACTGCTCTTTTTCTTTCTCGCGGCCTTTGAAGGAGCCGAACATCTTAGCGAAAAAGCCTTCCTCATCATCCTGGCTGTGTTCGTCAAACTCCTGGAGCAGCTCCCGTTGCCGCTTAGTCAGAGAAGTCGGTGTCTGCACCTGCACCTCGACTACCATGTCGCCTGGCGACCGGCCCCGGAGACCAACGATACCTTCACCGCGCAAAGTGAACCGCTCGCCGGACTGAGTGCCCGCCTTAATCTTCAGTTTGGCCGTGCCATTGACTGTTGGCACGTCAACCTCGCAGCCCAAGGCAGCTTTAACCATCGAAACTGGATAACGGAGATATACCGTCTGCCCGTCTCGGAGGAAATACTCATGATCTTTGACATGGATGACCACGTAAAGGTCGCCAGAGGAACCGCCTCGGCGGCCTCCCTCGCCTTCACCGGTGAGTCGCATCCGTGAGCCGCTGTCCACGCCCGCAGGTATCTTGAGCATGACCTTTTTCTTTTTGCTCACTAGCCCTTCGCCGTGACAATCGCCGCAAGGGTCAGAGATAGTCTGGCCCCCGCCCCGACAATGCGGGCAGGTAGAGCTAACTTGGAAAAAGCCCTGCGAGCGAATCACCTGGCCCCGGCCTTTACAGGTCGGACAATTCTGTGGCTTGCTGCCTGGCCTGGCTCCGCTGCCTTCGCAAGTCCAGCAAGTCTCCCGCTTTTCGATCTCCACCTCCTTTTCCACGCCATGCGCAGCGTCCATAAAGGAGATTTCCAGATCATAGCGAAGATCGCTGCCATGCGCTGGCCCGTTAGGGTCGCGCTGCTGCGCCCTGCCACCGCTGAATCCACCAAAAATGCCGCCGAACATCTCATTGATATGAGAAAAGATGTCCGCAGCATCACCTGGGCCGGAATAACCGGTGTTCTTCAGGCCGTCATGGCCATAGGCATCGTAAACCTGCCGCTTTTTCTGGTCGCTGAGGACTTCATAGGCCTCAGCAGCCTCTTTGAAGCGGGCTTCAGCCTCTTTATCACCCGGATTACGGTCTGGGTGATACTTCATGGCCTGCTTTCGATACGCCTTTTTTATGACCTCCCCGTCCGCATTCTTCGGGACTTCGAGGATTTCATAATAATCTCTGCTCATAGCCTACGCCTGCTCGCCTCGACTTTCCCGTTCAACCGCTTCCCGCGCCTTGCGCTGGCTCGGCAGCTCCTTGATATTGGCGAAAGTCACTTTGCCATCCGCAATTTCGCGTAAAGTCATGACTACTTCCTTGTTCTTACCGCCGACTAAAAACGGTTCGCCATGGCGATGCTGGCGGATACGCTCGACCGCCAGGTGTACTAAGGCAAAACGGTTGTCGTCGCCAACCTGATCAAGACAGTCTTCTACAGTAATACGGGCCATTTTCAGTCTCCTCAGACAGGGGGCGAACCAACGGCAGGCACCCTGAAAAGTATAATATCTGGTTTTGAACGGAATGTGAAATTGAAAAAACTATTTTTCAAAGGGGTTGCGCAGGAGCAGGGTTTCAGCCCTGTCAGGGCCGACCGAGACGATTATCGGCGGCACGCCAGCGATGTCTTCTATCCGGCGGATGTAGTCCTGCGCTTGCTGCGGCAGTTCGCTGAAATCGCGCACCTTGCTGATGTCCTCGTGCCAGCCTTCTGCCTCTTCATAAACAGGTTGGGCTAAGGCCGCCTGGCGGATATTGGCAGGCATTTGGTCGAAACGCTTTCCTTCCACGGTGTAGCTCCGCCCGATTTTCAGCTTAGGTTGGCCAGAAAGCACATCCAGCTTGGTGATTGCCAAGCCAGTCAGGCCATTAAGCCGGACAGCGTCATTGGCAACTACCATATCCAGCCAGCCACAGCGGCGACGGCGGCCTGTAGTGGCACCAAACTCCCCGCCCTTGCGTTGCAGCTCATCGCCGATAAGATCGCCTTCTGGCAGCTCAGAAGGAAAGGGGCCGGAACCCACGCGCGTGGTATAGGCCTTGAGTATGCCGATCACCTCGTCAATATGAGCTGGGCCAAAGCCAGAGCCAACGCAGGCATTACCGGCTACAGTGTTGGACGAGGTGACAAAAGGATAGGTGCCGTGGTCAATATCAAGCTGCGTTCCCTGCGCTCCCTCGAACAGGATGTTTTTGCCTTCTTTTCTGGCCTGATCCAGTTTCACCGACACATTGCCAATGAAAGCAGACAGCCGCTCGGCGTGACGTTCAAACAACGCTTTGATCTCGGCAAAGGAGGCAGGTGCGGCATTATACTGTTTGGTCAGGAAGAAATTCTTTTCTTCCACATTGGCTTGCAGTTTGGCGAGGAACTGGTTGAAATCGAGCAGATCGCCAACCTTAATTCCCACCCGCCCTACCTTGTCCATGTAGCACGGGCCAATGCCCCGGCCTGTGGTGCCGATTTTATTGCCGCTTGACAGGGCAGCCTCCCGCGCCTGATCGAGCATTCGATGATAGGGCATGATTAGATGCGCGTTTTCACTGATCAGCAGGCGTTCAGGAGTCACAGGCAGCCCTTTCGCGTGCAGCTCATCCATTTCATCGAGCAACACAGCGGGATCAATGATCACGCCATTGCCGATCATGCAGAGCTTATCTTCGTAGAGAATGCCGGAAGGAATGATGTGAAAGATATATTTCTTTCCTTCTACCACTAACGTGTGCCCAGCATTGTTGCCGCCCTGAAAGCGGACTATGCAGTCGGCATGGCTTGTCAGCAGATCTACAATCTTGCCTTTTCCCTCATCCCCCCACTGGGTTCCAACCACCACGACACTGGCCACTGTCAGCTCCTCATCTTATAGATGATCCAAGAAAAGTCTGCATTGCTGCGGTCAACGCATGGCAGACGGCGAACGGAAGGTCAATATAGCCGAGCAAAAGAAAAAAGTCAAACCGGGTGCGTATTTTTTGCTGGGTAAGGGCAGATGCAGCACTTTTGAATGCAGACTTGCCCTGAAAAAGGGCTTGCCGAGCCACTTTGCGCAGCCGCCAACGAAATCGGTCTCGAATTATACTCGGTCGGCAAGGAGTTTGGCTTGGCCGCAAAGGAGTTCTGCCGACTTGCAGAGGAGTTTGGCCGAGTAGGAAAGGAGTTTTGCTCGGCAAGAAAGGAGTCTGGCCGATTAGCAAAGGAGTTCGGCTTGGCCGCAGAGGAGTTCTGCCGACTAACAAAGGAGTTTGGCCGACTAGCAAAGGAGTTCGGCCAAGCCGCAAAGGAGTTCTGCCGACTCCAACTCCTTTGCTATCGAGCAAAAAATCAGTGGCAGTCCGCAAAATTCTCTGCCAAACACCTCTGGCTACAGTAGGCCCAATTAGGCCGCGCCCAGATAGCCGCCAGTCTCCTGAATAAGCTGTTGTAGCTCATCAACCTTGGCCGTTGCCTCGGCGCAGAAGTTGTTCAAGGCGATAGCGCGGCGGTACATAACCAGGGCGCGCGTGTACCACTGGCCGCCCATGTAGCTTTCTCCGGCAGCGCAGAAGCCCAAGCTGGGTTGACCAAACATATCTTGAAAGATCGAAGTCAGCTCTTCGCCCCACAGCTCTTCCACGATGTCTTCTCGCTCGACCAAAAAGCGCACGAGCAGGATGTTGCTGGATAAAACCGGGAGCATGGTGCGGAGCATGTTGCTGGCTTGGCCGAAAAGCAGGGCCAGCTGCTCCATTTGGCGCATGACATCCACGGCTACCCGCCGGACTAAGCCTTTGCGGTCGATGATCCGGGTTAATCGGGAGGAGCTTGGAACTGTACCGCCGTGCCAAAAGGCGGAGGAGCCGTAGCTGTTGAGGATATGGACATCTTCCTTCAGTTTAACTGCCTCATGAAAGATGGAACCGATCAGCCACTCGATCAGCGAGTCCTCAATCTTCAGCTCTGGCCCACTTTCCGGCCATATTTGCAGGCAGAGGTCTTTGAGTAACCAGAGCTGGCCTTTCTCCATCTCCGTACCAACCATTACTGACAGCTGGTTCCAGATACTGCATTGGCTGTGCTCTTCGCTGTTGATCAACAAGCAGCAGGTATCGTCGCCACGCCGGGTGGTTCGGCAGAGGCAATAGGACTGATACAGCTCCTGAAAGGAGAGCATCAGGCTAAAGAAGTCGGCAAAGACCTGGCGAACGAAAAAATCCCGCTGCCGCTCAAACCAATTGGCGCGCAGGGCGTTGCGAAAGGCAGGTTGGAGAAACGCGGGCATGGGCTGTTGTTAGCGCAGGGCCTGCTGATACAGGGCAAGGTAGTCTTGCATGACTTGCTGCCAGGTGTGACGGTTGCGGATGCGCTCCACAGCGGCCCGCTGCATGGCGGCCAGCTTGCCCCGGTCGTGGCGATACACGTTGAGGGCCTGCTGCATGGCTGCGGCCAGAGATTCAGGCGCGTGTTCTTGATAGGTAAAGCCAGTCTCTTGATCAATCACCTTGACCAAGCCGCCAACATGATGCACCACCGGCAAATTGCCAAAGAGCTGGGCAATGTAATCGGTCAGGCCGCAGGGTTCATAAAGCGAAGGGATGAGGAAGAAGTCGCCAGCAGCATAAATCTTGTTCGCCAAGGCCTGATCATAGCCTTGAAGGAAGCAGAGTCGGCCGCCACTCGCCTCAGCCCCGGCCATTTCCTCCAGGTGTTCCTCCAGATACTTCTCACCATTACCGAGAATAAGCGTCTGAAAGCTGGTTTCGCCTGTAGCAGCGAGTAGGCTGAGTGCCTTGAGCAGTACATCCACCCCTTTCTGGGCGGTTAGTCTGCCAATAAAGGTGAAAAGCGGCAGGTCTGGCTCTCTATTCAGGCTGCCATGCTGGACCACCCGCTGCCAAACCTGATTTGCTGGGCTGCAAGCGGCCAAGAGCTGCTCTTTGCAGAGATGTTTACCGGCCAGCTCACCTGTTGCTGGGTCGAAAGCTGCGTCTAAGCCCAGCTTTTCCGGCGCACGCGGATTGAAATCCTCAGGATTGATGCCGTTAGTGATGCCAGCTAGGGTCACGTTTTTCCGCAGGAGATGATGACCGAGCCAACCCGTGCGACTATCCTCTTCGCTCTTTTGCAACTCATGCGCATAGTTCTCGCTCACCGTGTTCATTACCGCATAACCAGCGGCGGCGGCAAAGGGATCAAAGCTACTGTTGAACATCCCGGCGCGAATCACCGAAGCAGGCAGTCCAGTCACGACTTCGGCGAATTCAATGTCCGCCACTTCCTGATGATAGCCCAGACCAGCGTTGTGAATCGTCACCACAGCCCCGGTACGGCAGAAGTAATGCCGCCAACCTTCGTTTTCCCGCATCATGGCTGGCAGAAGCGCGGCATGGCCGTCGTGACAATGGACAATGTTCGGGCGGAAATCGAGGAGAATCAGCATGTCCAAGGCTGCTTTCTGGAGCAGGATGTTCATGGCGAAATAATCGAAATGCCCAACCCCGGCCTGCTGCCAGCTTTTCTGCGTCTCTTCCTCAGCAGTGTAGGTGTAAACGCCGTGTTTCTCGGTAAAACGTTTGGAGTCGAGCAAATACACCGTGACTCCCCGGATGTTTTGCACCCACAGTCCGACCTCTTCCCGTCGTTCCCTGCCGGGATAGTGCATATCGACCTCAAAGGTCAAGGCAGGTTTGTCCGTAGCGTTGCGGCAGGGGAATGTCACCTGCGCAAAGCCCAGCGCAAGGGCATCCATGAAGCCGTAAAGCGGCAAGACCACCCGCACATCAAAGCCACCGTGTTGCGCCAGGGCTTCGGCCAGCTGGCGGCAGACATCTTTTACCCCGCCTGCTCCGGCTAACCCGTCGTATTCGCGGGCAACCATCAGGATTTTCTTTTCTTCTAATAGATTCACAATTTGTCTTCCTTAGAATGGTTGCAGCCCGCGCACGGCCTGCTGCCGCAGAAGCTGATCCGCCAGGACAAGCCGCACCATTGCCTCGCAGACTGGGATAATCCTTGGTATGGCTGAGATATCATGGCGGCCTCCGACCTTAATCAGCACCGGCTCCTTGCCGAGATTGATGGTCTGCTGTTCCTTGCGGATAGAGGGAATCGGTTTGACAGCCACGCGCAGGATCAATTCCTGGCCGCTGCTGACTCCAGCGAGTATGCCGCCTGCGTTATTGCTGAGAAACCCTTCTGGCGCAAGTGGATCGTTGTTTTCAGAGCCGAGCATTTCCGCTACTTGGAAGCCTGCGCCGATCTCCACGCCCTTGACCGCGCCGATGGACATCAAAGCGCGGGCCAACTCGCCATCAAGCTTATCAAAAACCGGCTCGCCTAGCCCAGCAGGGCAAGTGGCGCGAATCTCAACGATACCACCGAGGGTGTCGCCCTGTTCACGTACCTCGGCAATCCGTTCTTCCATCCGCGCGGCAGCTGCGCTGTCTGGGCAGAAGAGACTGTTCTCGTTGATCACCGAGAAATCTCGCTCTCCAGCCTTGATTCCGCCCAAAGCCACGGTGCAGGCCAGCACGCTGATATTGTATCTGTTCAGCAACTGTTTGGCAACTGCGCCCGCTGCGACTCTGGCCGCTGTCTCGCGCGCTGAAGCCCGACCACCACCCCGGTGATCGCGGATGCCATACTTGGCCTGATAGCTGAAATCGCCGTGGCCAGGCCGGAAGATGTCCTGGAGGTTGCTGTAGGATTTGGAATGCGCGTCCTTATTGAAGATCACTAGAGAGATAGGCGTGCCCGTGGTCTTCGGACAGGCTGCACCTTCTGGCTGAAAGATGCCAGACAGGATTTCCACCTTGTCTGGCTCTTGGCGAGGCGAGCTTGCGCCACCTTTGCCGGGTCGTCTGCGCTCTAACTCCTGCTGAATCATTTCCGGGATCAGATCAATGCCCGGCGGACAGCCGTCAATGACCGCGCCAAGGGCGGTGCCGTGCGATTCGCCCCAAGTTGTCACCCTAAACAGGGTGCCGAAGGTGTTGCCTGCCATGATATTAAGAAGAGAAGGTTAGAGAGCGCGGTCTATTGCTGTGCTGCTTGCTTGTATTAATTTCATAGCTTCCTCATGGGCGACCTTTGCTTTCTTTCGTACATAGCTGATGAAGTCTTCGTTGTCCATTGTTTTGGTTTTGCTGTATTCAGCATCTCTGATCTGGCGGATCATCGCGAGTGCATCAATCTCAATCGGTTTCATACGTCGTCACCTCTCTGGGAGAATAAATTTCCACAGTTTTATATCCGCTGGCGATATTAACCGCATTAAATGCCCTTATCTTGTCAAAACGGACAATATGTTTGAAATTCCAGCTTGTCAGCAAGTCAACTCCAGCAATAGTCGCAAGAGCGATATGAACCATATCATTTCTGTATTTTTCTGTTAAAATTGATTCTATTTGATATTGAGCAAGTAGATTAAGTGCCTCTTCATTGACTTCGAGGCATTCAGCTCCGATGTTGATCAGTTCAGCATATTTTTCTCTGACAAAAGTTGGTGCCTCTACGATCTCTTCCGATACTATTTCTGATATAACTGGTTTGAACTTTTTAAATTTAAAGTCATTCATTAAGCCGTTAGACCAAACTGTAAACTCTGGATCGAAGCAGCCTCCTATTACAGAGGTGTCAACATATATTCTTTGTATTTTCATCGGTAATAAGTTCTGATGTCTTCAAAAAGTGATAAGGCCACTTCCTCTGCCTTTTTTTCTGCCGTCTCAATCACCAGATCTGCCCCTGCCTGATACAACGGCTCCCGCTCTTTGAGCAGCATGGCTGTTTCCGTTTCCAGATCAACTGCCTGATTATTTAAGCGAGGCCGCTGCTGCCCGGTGCTGTTTTCATCCTGCTGCATTCGAGCTAAGGTGGTGATGAAATCTGTCCGCAGCCAGATCACCAAGGCCTGTTGGCGCAGCAGCGTCCATTCTTGTTGATGCAGAATTGCACCGCCGCCAGTGGCCAGCACCGTGTTCCGCCACATTGCCAGCTCGGTCAAGAGCTGTCGTTCCTGCTCGCGGAAATACGGCCAGCCATGACGCTGCACTGCCTCGGCAATCGAACAGCCCATCCGCTCGACCAAAAGCAGGTCAGTGTCAGCAAATTCCTTGCCGCAGAGCTGGGCTAAAAGCCGACCTACCGCTGTTTTGCCCGTAGCGCGGAAGCCAGTCAGGACAATCAAGCCATCCTGCCGCGCAGCCACTTTCTTCATCAACTCTACCTTGGGTCACTTTTCTCTTTCCGTCCTGTCACTCGTGCGGTAAGACTACAGCACTTTGCGCACATCGGCAAGAGAGCTGTGTGCCTTGAACTCAAGCGGAGAAAGAAGGTGGAAGGAAACGGTTTGCTGCTGGTGCTTGCTGCGCTGCTGCTTATCGGGCTTGGCGTGGCCCTGTTGCTGCTCTGGAACCGGCTACAGCGGGAGCAGCTGGAGTTTAACCTGCGCTTAGAACAGGCAGAAAAAACAACGCAACAGCTGGAAGAGGACAGCCAGCGGCTGCGCACTGAACGCGACGCACTCCGGCTACGGAAAGAGGAGTTAGAAGGCGAGAAAATTCGACTGGAAGGCCTGTTGCACGAAAACCAAGCCTTGGCTGAGGAACGGCAGAACCTGTTGGAGCAAAGCCAGCAGCGCATGGAAGAGGAATTTAACAATCTCTCCCGCAAAGTAATGGCCGAGCAGGGGCGACTACTCCGCGAGCAACACGTAGGCGGCTTGGAAAACCTACTTCAGCCCGTGCGAGAACAGCTCGGCGACTTCCGCCGCAAGATTGAAGAGGTGCATCATCAAGAAAGCCGCGACCGCGTGGCCCTAATCAAGGAGATTGAACACCTGAAAAGCCTGAACGAGCGCATTAGCCGGGAGGCCGTTGATCTTACCAAGGCTTTGCAGGGCACTAACAAGCTGCAAGGGCAATGGGGCGAGATGGTGCTGGAGCGGCTACTGGAGGAATCTGGTCTGCGTCCGGGCAAGGAATTCGCTGCTCAAGTGTCAATCCGGGATGAACAGGGCAAGCTCAAACAACCAGACATTTTGGTCTATCTCCCAGAGAGTAAAGTGATCGTGATAGACTCCAAGGTCTCGCTCAACAGCTATGTCGAAGCCTGTCGCGCCGCTGAGGAGCGAGAACGCGAGGAGCATCTGAAAAGTCATGTCGCTTCAGTGCAGAAACACGTCGCCAATTTGAGCGGCAAACAGTATCAGCAGTTGCCTGGCCTAACCACGCTGGATTTTGTCCTCCTTTTTATCCCGGTTGAGGGCGCTTTTCAGGCAGTTGTGGCGGCTAAACCAGAGCTGTTAGGCGAGGGCTTGCGCCGCCGAGTGATGCTGGCCTCGCCTTCAACGTTGTTGGCGATCCTCCGCACCGTACATCACATCTGGCGAGTCGATGAGCAGAACCGCAACAGCCAGTTGATTGCCAAGGATGCCGGGAAATTGTACGATAAGATCGCTGGTTTTGTCGAAGCCTTCGCTGAAATCGGCACCCGACTGAAACAGGCACGGGAAAGCTGGGAGCTGGCTGAGAAACGCCTGCACACTGGCCAAGGCAATCTGATTAGCCGGGCTGAAGCGTTGAAAAATTTGGGCGTGCAAACCGGGAAGGATTTGCCGATAGGGAAAGAACAGGTAGAATAAAATAAGAAGTCAACAATGAGGTTGAAGCGGAGAGCGAACCGATTTCTTCTGTTGCGGTGTTTTTCGCATAACCCTGAGTTAATGCTCCTTTCTTACTCGCTGGTAAAGGAGTTCGGCTTGGCCAAAGAGGAGTTCTGTCGACTAAGAAAGGAGTCCGGCTAAACAAAAGAGGAGTTTTGCCGAGTAACAAAGGAGTCTGGCCGAGCCAGAAAGGAGTTCTGCCGACTTGCAAAGGAGTTTTAGTCGGCAACACTCCTTTGTGGCCGACTAGGAAAGGAGTTTGGCCAAGCAGAACTCCTTTTCTGCCGAGTATAACTCCTTTGTTGCCGAGCCAAACTCCTTGGCAAATGAGTAGGACTCTTCCTTTGCTTACTTGAACATCTCTTTTACAAGCTATAAAAGATGTCGCCAAAAAGGAAATAGGAGATCAGGATAAAATAATTCATCTTTCACTTCAAGCTATTGCCCCTTGCTGTAAGTTCTTTTCCATGCCATGAGAGAATACATGCCGACTATCCCCCAACGCACGAAAAAGTGCAGCAAGGTCTGTGGGGCAAGGCGGCCTGCATCAGCCTGGGCAGCCTCGTATTCCTCTTGAAATTGGCGGCGGAAATGCTGGCCGCTAATGGATTGCTCGTGCCAACGGAAGGCGGCCAACGGTGCATTGGGCACCTGCACTGCGCCGCCAGAACGCCAGAGCCGAAGGATAAAGTCATAATCCCAAGCTGCCTGTAGATCCTCCCGCAGGAAGCCAGCTTGCGCGAAAGCTGAACGCCGGAAAAACAAAGATGGCTGCGATAGGTAGTTGATGCACTGATAGGTAAAGCGGGACGACAAGGGATAGAAGAGTTCTTTAAAGCGAGTTATACCTAGGCGAATTTCCTTGCTCTGCGCATCAATAATTGGGCAATGCCCAAAACAAATCGCCGCTTCAGGGTGATTTTGCAAAGCCTGTTGCACGCGCTGGAGGGTGTCTGGATAATATATATCGTCTGCATTTAACCAAGCTAACACTTCACCGCTCGCCAAAGCCAAGCCTTTGTTGATCGCATTGGCTGGGCCGCGATCCTTCTCAATGATCGTCTGGTTGATCTTTCCTTTATATCTTGCCAGAATCTCGTGTGAGCAGTCGCTGCTCCCGCCATCCACGACTATATACTCTAACTCAAGACCAGCACTTGTTTGGCTGATGACACTACTGATCGTCTGTTCAAGAAACCTGCCACCGTTGTAATTAGGGGTGATGATGGAAAAGCGCATGATTTTATCCTGCTACTGACAAAGCAGGCTTGCGAGACTGCCTTTTCTTGTTCCAGCTGACCAAATCAAGGCTGACAAAGGCGGGCAAGAATAGCAGACCGAAATAGAGAAAATAGTAATAGCGCCAGTTGAAGATCCGCAGATAGACCAAGGGCAGCGCACCTGCCAGCAGTACTGCACCCAGCACGGCGGTGTTGGGCAAGCACCACCAGAAGAGCAGCGTCAGGAACGGTAACAGACCAAGCAGCCAAACCGGGTTCCAGGTAAGCCAGACCCAAGGTTGCTGATTGCTTTTCTCGTATATGCGCAAGGCAGCTTGATTCAGCTCTGGGAAACGGATCTTTTCTTGTTGATACGGATAGACATCATGCCAACCAGAAAGGCGGAGAAACCACCAGGCCTGCCGGTCTTGAAAGTAATGATGGAACTTGTCCCACTTCTGGTGGTTCTGGTTGATATTCAGGACGGTCAGGTAGTCCTGCATAGTCCGCTTGGCATCCTTGGTAACATTCTGGACCGACAGTCGCTGGCCTGACAGGCGAGCAGTGTACTTGCGGATCTCTTGGCTCAGAAAGCCGGTGCCTGCGGTTCTCCCAGAAAGACGCAAAACAGCAAAACCAGCTCCTGCCAATACCAGGAGGATAGCTAGGCCGACCAAAGCTTTCTTGAGTGGTGCTAACCCAAGCAGCAGGAAGAGCAGTGGCAGTACGGCAAAATAAATTAACCCGTTGTGCCGAACCAAACCTAATGCTAGTCCCAGCAAGAGAAAAGCACAGAGGCGTTCGCCAGTCCAGTGCAAGCGATGTTGTTGCTTCTCTAACCGCAGCTTGATCAGGATACAGGCCCAAAAGACCACCAATAAGGCAAAAGGGATATCCTTCCACAGTACTGTATTGTAGATCCCAACTGGAACCGAGCACAGGACAAAAAGCAGCCAGCACAGCACAAGAAACAAGGGTACGCCTTGCTGGTAGATCCAGAAACTCAACCAAGAAATGAGCAGGGCTGTCAGAAAAACTTGCATCATGGGCACGATGGCATAAGCATCCCAGAGATGACGCAGGTATTTATACAAGATCACATTCAGAAACGGATGATCATTGAGATAGACATCTGGGAGCAGGGCTGCTCGCCAAACCTTCAGGGAATCAACCGACATTACGCCAGGCCAGAATGCGGCAAGCCAAGTGCTGAACACCGCTAGACTGATCGCCAGGATAAGCCAAAACCAAGGCCGCTGATCAGCCAACAGACACTTGCGCAGCCCACCACGTTCAGCAGCAAGGCGTAGCAAGGCAATGAGCAGCCAAACGGAAAGCAGGGCAAAACATATCTGCTGAACCAACTGGAGTGGATGAACATAGTTCTTCATGTCAGCAACCACATCTTTGAAACGAAGTTCACCGAGTAGTTTAGGCTGGCCATGCAAGAGGTCAATGTTTTTTCCTTTACCACGCAGTTCCGCTGTGAAGAGCTGTACCGGCTTGCCCTTTTCGCCATTGGTTATCTGCAATTCACGAACTGGATAACGAGGCAGATCGGTTTGCACTGTGAAGGTGCCATCAGGTTGAAGCAACCAATAATCCAGTTGTTTGAATTTTGCTGCTTCGTTAGCCATATACAGGTCTGTCTCCGACTCTAGGCCATTGACAGCAACAAAGGCTATGCCGGAGTTGGTGTCAGTACGGAAGCGGATACCGACATGCGAGCTTGCCTTGATGGTAAAGGTAAGTTTTTCTGTATTCTTGAAACGCAGTCCCCGTTTATTAAGGATTGGTTTGCCAGCAATGCTAATTAGATCAATTTTGTGTCCGTCAATAAAGAGATCCGCACAAACCACGTCCTTGCTCTGAGAGGCAGGATACCTACGGCCTGTGGCCCCAAGAGTAATGCTGATCTGCTTGTCTCCATCCTCTACGGCTGGAATCAGCGGCTGAAAGACGCGCTGTTCATAACTGTTGAAGCCTGTTCCGCTGTCCCAGCTCACCGTAAGCAGCGGCATAGCACCTTCTGCCTTCCCAGAAAGAACGAGATAGGATGGCTCATACCATCCTGTAGCGAACACAAAATAGATCAGGAAAAAGAAAAACAGAAAGCCCGGCAGCAAAAGGGTGCGTGCTTTGTCGGACAAAGAGCAAGATAGGGAGGGCAAAATACAAACCTGTGAAGAGCAGCAGAGAGCAGGTTAATTAATAGATCCCGCTGAAGTAATCCGCTAGAATTTGCGCATGATCAAAGGCGAGCACAGGCAGATTATCCTGACGGAAAATTTTTGCCTGCAAGGCATCGTCCAAGCCTCGTGGCTCGCCAACGGCCTTGGCAATGAAGACAGTGGAGGCGGTGTGTAACCTCTTGTCCCGATCAGGCTGAGAATAGGTGTGGAACTGGCGGATTAGAGTGACAGCCAACCCAGTCTCTTCCTGAGCTTCCCGCACTGCCGCCTGTTCAAAGCTTTCGCCGTAATCAACAAAACCACCTGGCAAAGCCCAACCGTGCGGTGGATTTTTCCGCTCAATCAGAACAATGCCCTGTTCCAGTTCAATGATGATGTCAACTGTTGGTACTGGGTTTCGGTGAATGGGCATCTTATGGCCGCAGCAGCTGCATTGCATAGCGATCCTTTTATAAAGCGAGAGAAGGCTGCGAGCCAAGGAGCAGTCCCCGAATTTCCTGCCAAGAGTTGACCACTGGAAAGTGGCGACAGTCCTGATTCCACGGCTGACTGAAGACTAGAGGTTGGATCCCTGCGGCATGGAGCTGGACACAGGTTTCTGCTCGGTCATCAATAAAGCAATGCAGCCCTTGGGCTTGAATATAGCGGGGCTTGTCATCGTGATCGCCCATGGCCACCACCCGCACGGCCTTGAGTGTCGGTGGCAGCAGATGATGGGCAAACCAATCGAGCACTGGACTCAGAAGGGGTCTGGCTGTGATGACCGTGACGGTTCCGGCTCTCTCTGCCAACTCCGCAAGAACCTCTAATGCGCCAGGCATGGGCCGCAGGCCAGTGCCGAGGGAGTCTTCGAGAATCTTGCGGAAGATCGCAGCCACGATCTCCGCAGGTATATCAAGGCAGTTTTCGACCTCAAAGTGTGTGATGTCTTCTGGGCAGAAGCCGCAGAGACCATAATCCTCACAGGCGATACGCAGAAAGCTTTCCGCTGTATCGGCAATCACCCCGTCAAAGTCAAAGCCGAGTCGGGTCGGGTCGATAGTGGGCTTCACCGGCAGTTACTTGCTGATCTTGGCATCCTCGATGATTGCCACATAGCGGTAGCCTGCGCCAAAGTCCTTGTCCTTGCTGAGAACACCTTCAACCACCACGACTGCCTCCTTTGCCGCTGTCTCTGAGGTGGTGACAACCAGATCGTGGGTATTCTTCATCGGGTCGCCACTGCCATCCTGGAGATGAATCCAGTTCTTATCCATAATCTGCGGCGAGAACTTGACTACCTTGCCCCGCACCCGCACCTTCTGGCCATTTAATTTCTCTGCCTCAGCAAAGCATTGCTCAACTGTGCGGCCATTCTCGCCCTCAGCTTTTTCAACTTTGACCTCACTTGCTGCTGGCACCACAGCCCGGGAAGAACCGCCGGACATAGCTTCCAAGGTGGCCTCATCAACTGGCTTGTCAGCTTCTCCAGCCAGCTTTGGGGTGCCTCCCTCAATGCCAGCAGGCGCGGCCTCTTCGACCAAGCCAGACGAAAAGACGATGCTGTCGAAGGTTTTCTTCAACGCCTTGGATTCAAAGTTCTTGGCCTCCATGCCAGGCTGAAGGGCAACTTCCTGACCGACCTCGACCTTACTCTCTGGGATGGCTACCCAGGTCTTGTCCTGGCCGTTCTCGATCAGCAGATATGTATAGCCTGCGCCAGACATACTTTCCAGCACCTTACCCTTAACCGCTTTCTCGGCAGGTGCAGCAGCAGCTTCGGCAGGAGCCTGTTTCGTCTCTTCTGCCATTGCCGGACTGGCTAGTAAGAGGGCCAAGAGCAGGGCAGCGTATTTCGTATTCATCGGCGTGTCTCCTTGCGCGAGTATGAAAAAATGAAAAAGAGCCGCTCAGACGGCCCTCTGTTTGCGTGCGTGTGTATTTATAGAAGATAGTCGGTGTTCTGTCAACAGAACCTGGCCAGCAAGTTGCAGTTTGCAGTTGTTTTTTGCCGGAAATTTTGTATAACCGTGTTCCAGCGGTTCCCTTTTGAACAGCAGAAACCATCAAGGAAAGGGTGTAACCATGCGGCGTTTTGTTCTGTTTTTTTTCATTCTCCTCCTCGCAGTTTGCTCCTCCTCTGCCGCATTTGCGCAAATGAATGCCATGCCGCAGTACAACCGGCTGACCTTTATGCAGGTTGCGGCCAGAGTGGAGAGCGTCAATACCCTGCAAAATCCTCACAGCGGGAGATACGGAATGCATCTGTTTGCCCGCGATGCCTTCTCTAACCGCTATCTAGTGCATATTTGCCCGCAATGGTACGCAGAAAATCACCCTAACCAGTTTACGTTCAATTTAGGCGACCAGCTGATCATCTCTGGTTCGCGCTTTGCCACTGGTCTAACCCAGAATAACATCTTTGCCGCGACGATTGTCAATTGCTCTCGGAGTTATCTTGAGCTGCGGATCAGAGATCCCTACACTGGCAGCCCTTTATGGGACAACCAGCCGGACAATCTGCTCGAGAAAATCCAGGAAATCCAGAAAAAGTTGTTCTCAAAACGGTCTCAGTTTGTGCGCCAGAGCATGGACCAGATTATTGCCAGCAAAACAAACACCTCTTACCCGCCAATCGCCAGGCAAAACAGTGCCCGGTATTCTTATCCTTCGCAAAACAACAGCGGCAGATACCCTTCTTTTGGGGTGGATAGGATCCTGTCTGTTTTTTAACCCGCCTGTTGAGTTAGCCTCAAGCCAGCCACTCTATCAAGCGAGTAATCTTTATGACCACTCGGAAAATACTGTCCCTCTTCGTCGTCCTTGCCGCTGCTTTGCTCTTGAGTAGCTGTTCCAAGAAAAAGAAACCCGTTGTGCCGCCAGTAGTGCCGGTAGAGGAAGCGAGTGGCCATGTTCTCAATGGCACAAACTGGTTGCTGGAAAGCCTACGCGATCAAGCAGTTCAGCCAGGCAGCACCCTGAACTTTGACAAAGACCAAGCAAGAGGATCAGCAGGCTGCAACAGCTACTCTGGCCCGTATATGGAAGGGGTTAAGGGCAAATTTCACCTGGAATTTGCGGTAATGACCAAAAAGCAATGCAGTCCGCCAGAGGTCATGCAGCAGGAGCAGCGGTTCGTAGAAATGATGAAGACGGCGACAGCCTTCCAGATCGACGCAGGCAAGCTCACCTTGCAAGATACCAAAGGCTCCGCCGTTGCTGTGTTCAAGGCGCAAAGCCAAAATCTGCGCGGCACGCAGTGGCAAGTTCTTCGCTACAGCAATGGACAGGGTGGCATGGCCGATCTTCTCACGACAAACCAGCCTTTGACCGCTTGGTTCCAAAGCAGTGGCCAATTAAGTGGACATGCAGGCTGTAATAACTATCTGGCCAATTATACCTTTTCGCCAAAAGCCAAGACCTTCAGCTTTGAAATGATCATGATGATGACTAAACAATGTGCATCAGACGCAATCATGGAACAAGAGGGCAGTTTTATGGCTGCGCTCTACAGTGCAGTGGCGTATCGCATTGAGGAAGATGTCTTGACCTTAAATGATGCCGAGGGCAATCCGGCGGTTGTGCTAATGAGAAAGTAATGCGATCTTTTGCGCGAGATTGTTGAGCTTGCCGAGCTGGTTGGCAACGTTGCCGCCGAAATTCAGCTCGAATTCTACTCGCTCAGAAAGGAGTTCGGCTTGGCCGCAAAGAAGTCTGGCCGACTTGGAAAGAAGTTTTGCCGAGTAGGAAAGGAGTTGTAGTCGGCAACAAAGGAGTTCTGCCGACTAGCAAAGGAGTCTGGCCAAGCCGCAGAGGAGTCTGGCCGACTTGGAAAGGAGTTCTGCTCGGCAGGAAAGAAGTTTTGCCGAGCAAGAAAGGAGTGCGGCTTGGTTGCAAAGGAGTTTGGCCGACTTGGAACGGAGTTTTACTCGGCAGGAAAGAAGTTTGGCCGAGTACAATTCCTTTGCAACCGAGCCGAAATGGAGTGTTTTGCCAGAGCAGAGGTTTTCTCTGCTGTTGCACTTCAGGCGAATACGCCCGGCATCACCGGGAGTTATGTGCTTCAGCAATCAAGTCTGACCTGGCCGGAATTCCGCAAACTGGTTATTGATGTCACCACCTGCGGCATCGAGGTTGATGTGCACCAAATCCTCCCAGAACTCAAAAGAGTCCTTGCGGCGGATGAGGTGCTTGTGTCTGCCGAGGTCATCTAACCCCGGCTCATAACCAGGTCTGAGCCGGAGTCTTTTCTTCTCTTTGTGCAGAAAAATCACTCCATCTTATAGCCGCATTTCAGCGTGGCCCGGAACGAGCAGCTCTGCTTAGGATCCCAGGAAGGCCCTTTTTCGTTCTCGCTGGCAATGTTATACAGCTCTATATTCTTGAGCACCGGATGCAGACCGCCGACATGCTTCTTTTTCTGCTGCTCTGTCCAAGCTTCGCATCGCTCCCAGGCCTCATTGTTGATCCGCGACTTACCACAGTTGCTGATGCCTGATCCATCAATTGAGATCAGCTCAGACCAGCGCAAACCGTCGCCAAAAAGATTGTCAAGGTTATGCTTCTTGCTCTCCTTGGTGCTGACTTTGCCTTTTTCCTTGGCGGTCTGGGCAGACTGCTCGACAAGATAGATCGCTGTACTGTAGCCGCATTTCACATGGGCCTTGAACGAACAGCTTGGGTTGGGATCGTTACCAATCGGCTTGCCGGTTGCAACCGTAATGTCAGAGACATTGATATCTTTGACTTCAGGTTTCACAGTAACGCCTTTCTTGTCTTTCTTCTTTTCTGCCCAGGCCTCGCAGATTTCCCAGGCCTCGCTGGTAATACGCGATTGGCTACAGTTGGTAATGCCATCTCCTTTGACATTGAGCTGCCCTGACCACTTGAGTTTGACCTTTGGTGCAGCTTCTGGCTGTTTCGCCGCACTGTCTTTGTCTTGAGATACGGAGGCAAGATCCACCTTGCTCACCGAAACTGCGGTTTCAGGCTTTGGCAGAGTAACGACAAGCGGAGTCTTGGCTACAGCGTTCGGCTTTACCACAGATTGCACTTGAGCCACTACCGGCTTTTTGCTTTCTGCTCCGATTTCACAGTCTTCCTGCACAACTTCTTCTTCAGGGCTTGGCTCGTCGCAGCTTTCATCCGCTCCTTTGAGCTTGTTTCCCTTGGCCAACTTGAGCTTTTCTGCGGTGCTGATCTTCTCCATCCTATATTCACACTTCACGCTGGCGCGGAAGTTACAGTTCAACTTCGGATTCCAAGAAGGTCCTTTGTCATTCTCGATAGCGATATTGTACAGCTCTATATCTTTAATGACTGGTTTCTCGTTACCTTTGATGCTGTTCTTGGCCCATTCCTCACATCTATCCCAAGCCTCATTGCTGATGCGCGGTTTACCACAGTTTGTCGCTCCTTTACCTTTTACATAAAGGACTCCAGACCATTTAGTGTCTTCACTGAAGCTGATCACCGGCAAAATAAAACTCATCAAGAAACATAATGCAACTGCAATCTTCCTCATAATAGTCCCCCTGCTCGACATTGCAGAATTTCCCTCCCTTGTGTGTCAGCATGTAGCTGTTTCCATTATAAGGAAAAGCCTCTTACAGGTCAAACGATTTTCTCGCTGGGTACAAACAACCTGCGAGAAAATCGTTTATTTCATGCCTCTGCCATCAGCTCTGTGCTGAGATATCGTTCGCCAGTATCTGGCAGCACCGCGACAATTCTTCTGCCTGTATTTTCTGATCTATTGGCGATCTTCAAAGCTGCTGCTGCTGCTGCACCTGAAGAAATTCCACAGAGGATACCTTCCAGACGGGCTAGGCTTCGAGCCGCTGCCATTGCCTCATCATTGCTGATTTGCACCACCTCGTCCAGGAGCTGCTGATCAAGAATTGTCGGCACAAACCCGGCCCCGATACCCTGAATTTTGTGCGGGCCTGGCTTGCCACCGGACAATACCGCTGAGGCAGACGGTTCTACAGCTACCACGCGCAGGGCCGGATTCCGTTCCTTGAGGAACCGACCTGCGCCGGTAACTGTGCCGCCAGTGCCTACGCCTGCCACTAAGACATCAACCTTCCCTTCCATTTGCCGCCATATTTCCGGCCCTGTAGTACGATAGTGCATGGCCGGATTGGCCGGGTTCTCAAACTGATTGGGCATCCAGGCCGTCTTGTGTTCTTGCAGCAAGGTCTGAGCGCGGGTGATAGCTCCCTTCATACCTTCGGCACCAGGTGTGAGCACCAACTCCGCGCCGAGATAGGCCAGCAGCTTGCGCCGCTCTACGCTCATGGTTTCTGGCATAGTCAGGATTAGTCGGTAGCCACGCCCGGCACAGACAAAAGCGAGACCGATGCCGGTGTTGCCAGAAGTCGGTTCGATGATCACGGTCTCTGGTGAGAGTAAGCCTTCGTTTTCTGCTGCCTCAATCATGGCCCCTGCGATTCGGTCTTTCACGCTGCCAAGCGGATTAGCGGATTCCACTTTGACCATGATCTCGGCTCCGCAGCCCGCGCTGAAGCGGTTTAGGCGCACCAGTGGCGTGTTGCCTGCGCTGCTGGCCAGCCTGTCAAAGATTTCCATTTTCTCCTCCTTCGTTGTCAGTTTCGCCGTGTTTGCCGATGTAGATCAGCTCCGGCTGTTTGAGCAGCACTTTGGTGTCTGGGCCGATGCTCTTGGTCAGCCAGACATTACCGCCCACAATGGAACGCGCCCCAATCACGGTGTCTCCGCCAAGAATCGTGGCATTGGCGTAGATGATCGCATCATCCTCGATGGTTGGATGCCGCTTGGCGTGTTTCAGCCGCTTGACCGCCTCTTTGGGCAAGGACAACGCGCCAAGAGTCACGCCCTGATAGAGTCGCACCCGTCTGCCAATGGTGCAAGTCGCGCCGATCACCACGCCTGCGCCGTGATCAATAAAAAAAGAATCGCCGATCACCGCGCCAGGATGGATATCAATGGCGGTGCGGTGGTAGGCATATTCGCTCATGATGCGGGGCAGCAAGGGAACTTCCAGCACAAAGAGCTGGTGTGCCAGCCGATAGACTAAAATAGCAAAGAAGCCGGGATAGCTGAAGATCACCTCGTCGGCATTGGTTGCCGCAGGATCGCCTTCGAGGGCCGCGTTGATGTCCGTCTCCAGCGTCTCGCGGATTTCCGGCAGCGAACGGACAACTTCGTCGGCCAGCTCGCTACTGCGCCCACCGCAGTGCGAACAGGATTGATTGCGGCGGAAGCACTCATGCCGAAGAGCCGAGTTGATCTGCTGGCTGAGGTTTTTGTGAAAAAGCGTCAGGTTGTGGCCTAGATGGTACTCCAAACTGGAGGGGCTAGGCATGGTCGAACTGCTGAAGTAGCCGGGAAAAAGGATGCGCTGGGCCTGTAAAAGCAGATCCACGGTCTCCCGCCGGGAAGGAATCTCCACCGGCTCAATATGGCTTGACCATCTGCGCGAGGTGAAGCCCTCTGCCAGATGCCTGACGACGGAGGGAATAAAATCAGACTTTGGCGCGGCGACAAGGCGCACCTCTGAGGCACAGCGGCAGGGTTCTGCGGTTTTGCTGGACATGGGAGTAGCTCCGGGCAGCGGTTCTTTTTTGATCTCAAAGAAGAAACATAATTACCAGGTATCTGTCAACTGAAAACTTTTTTGTCTCGCTTACTGCTCTGGGTAAAAATTACCCAGCTGGCTACGCAATGTTGAGTAAAAAATACTCAGTATTTCAAAAAGGTGAAAAGTATTTATTATCAATAAGATATATGACAGAAGGGAATATTGCGGTCTTGCGAATTATTTTTGTATTGCATGAGAAACTGGCATGATTTTCGCATACCGAGCAAAAACGGCACCTGAAACGCACTTGTATTTTTTTGCTCCAGGTTCGCTGCGTAAAAAGAAGGGAAGCTGCGAACCGAATGCCCGGCGTAATGTAACGAGAGGGCACGGCAATTGCAAAGAATGACCGGTGCTTTCGTTTAAATCAAGCAGAAATCCAGTCCTCATTTGGTGAAAATGGACTGTCTTCAAAAGAAATACAGGTTGTATGATAAGAAAAGCACAGGCCGGTTCGTCAATAGGGCTTGGGCACAACAAGAAAAGGAGGATGTGATGCTGACAGGAAGTGTTTCTAATCTGCTTCAGGAAGAGGGCGAGATGAAAAAATCCTTTGAAAGGCTCGCAACGCGGCAGCCAGCAGACGTGGCCGCAGCGGAAATGGCGGCCTTGAATGCTGCACTGGAGATGGCGGTCAGTGAATTGGACGAGCTGACGGCAAGCTGGTCAGATTAAAAGGCCAGGACATTGCAGTTTGCCCAGTCTGTTCTTCTTGCCACAGAAACAGGCAAGGTTTTCGCCTACTGGGAAAGGAAATCTTGCCTGTTTGCCAACGAGTGCAGCCTGGCAGAAAAGGAGTTTGACTTAGCCGCAAAGGAATCTTGCTCGGTAACAAAGGAGTTGAAGTCGGCAGGAAAGGAGTCCAAGTTGGCCAAACTTCTTTCCTGTCGAGTAAGAAAGGAGTTTGGCCGAGCCAAAGAGGAGTTTTGCTTGGCCGAACTCCTTTGTTATTAAGCCACAAAGCAGTTCGGCTCGGCAGAAAAGGAATGCGGCCAAGCCGCAAAGGAGTGGAAGGAGGCTTCGAGATTTTCTGTGCCGTCTGATCTCAGTAATAATTTCATCGAGCTACATTGTATCGAAACTGCTGATCTGGCTAGAGTGCTACCCTCTCAGCCAATTTTCTATTGTTAGGTTTTCAATCTGCTGGAAATGTTTTACATTATCGGTAACAAGCACTGCATTGTCAGCTATGGCAATGGCAGCGATCATCATATCCGCCTCGCCTGAAGGACGGCCTTGCTGACGGAGTGACAAACGTATTTCGCTGTATGATTCGGCACTTCTTCGGTCATAATCAGCAATACTAACAAGCTGGAGGAACCTTCCCAAGTTCTTCAGATTCTCTGAACTACGGGCAGAGGCTTTCGCACCATACAATAATTCGCCGAACACCACCGAACTGATTGCAAGATCAGGAAGATAAAATTTCAGTTTCTCAGCGAGAACCTGGTTGCCGTTCAAATAGGCGATAACAATGCAGGTGTCAAGATGCCGCATCGAAATCCACTTTGCGGGTCAGACTTGCCCGCCGATTTTGTTCAATTTCCTTAAAAATCGGACTCAGACTGCTGTCATCTGCCCATAAGCCGCACACTTCATCAACCAGGCTTTGTTTTTCTGCCAAAGAAAGCGACTCCGCGTGGATATCCACAGTGACAGGCTGTCCATCGGGTAAGTTTATCTCCTGGAGCAATTCTATATATCTGCCAACGATAACACCTTGCACCTGCATAATTTTCTCCTGTTAGAGATTTTCTTGTTCAATGAGAAATCAGGCTCGCTGCTCGATCATCGCAGCCAGAATGCCGATAATGCGGCCAGGGTTGTCATCAAGGCTGTAATCTTTCCAAGCCAAAATCGCGTTGCGCCTGTTTAATGGTGAAGTCGCTGTAGGGCATATCATCTCAGGGGAATTTCAGGTATTCCGTCTTGGCTCCCGCGCTGGAGCGTGAGAACTTACCATATTGAGGTATTTTTTATCTCAATATTCTTGGTTAGTTGTTCATGCTCCGCAAGCAAATAATTGGTGTAGCTCCGAATGAGATTGCAAAAGAGTCTGGTTTCGGCGGGACCTATTTGAACGCCTGCATTTAAATCAATTCCATGCCGAACTCCTCCACCAGTGGGCGATGAAAGGAAGCCATGAAGGTTTGTCATCCATTCCAGAATACGATCTAAAGTTGAACCTCGTGCACGACGGCGGAGATCATCAATGATTTTGTTGAAGTATTTACCACGGATTACCTCGCCTGTTGTGGTTTCGAGGCCACGGAATGCAGTTGTCGTTACCGACTCAAGCACCCAAAGAGTTTCTTGAACAGCTTCGCGGTGATGGCCTTCCTTAAGCAATTGCTCTGAACGAGCAATAGATTGTTGCAAAATCTCGATGGCCTCCTCAGTTAATGTCCTGGTACGGTTATCGACTAATACCGGTGCATTAACAGTCGCTGAAGACGATTCTCGGAGAAGCAATTCAGGAGGCTGGAGTATGTAGCCTATTCGGTGTTTCTCACAGACTGCATTGATCATTGCAGCATTAGGAGCGAACAACCCCGGACTTTGAAATTTCATACATGCGTCATAAAACGCCTCCAAAAAAAGAGGGGCATTCTTTGCGGCCTCGCGCATGTCAGATGATAAATCAGACTCAGCCCAACTTTCGCTCGAACTTCGATAATAACTTCTTCTTGCTGCTCTGGAAAAGACTTCTTTGAAGTCTTCAAGAATGCTCCACCGCTTGCCTTGCGTAGCAACTGTACCGATGAAGAGATCAAAATCCGAAAGAGCTTCTTCGGGTATCTCGCTAGTGTGGTAAATACCATCAGGTAGCGGTTGAAACCTCCATTCTGGATTGAACTTCAACATCACATTCTTCCTGTTGAATATGATTCAACAACAGGAATTCAGCTACGCCAAATCCCTGCCTTTCCCTCTACACCGTCAAATCTGCCCGCACCTCCTTCCTTGGCCCACCATGCCCAGCGGTTGACCAGTCGCGGATGGGTGCCGATGCAGTCAGCTCCTGTTGCCGCTTCAGCCTGCCCATGCGGTCGTAGATCATCTGCCAAACGCAGTCGGTCTCAGTATTGATCTCGCAGCGACCGTTGGCCGAGCCACCACAAGGGCCGTTCATCAGGCTCTTAGCGCAGCGGGCCACTGGACAGAGACCACCAGTGAAGTGCAGCACACAGTTACCGCAGCCTGCACACATTTCTTTCCACACACCCTGCTCGGCAGAGCCACCAAAGAAGGTGGTATTAAGGGCTGGATAAACATGCTCCGTAGGCCGCAGGTTAGCGATGAAGTTCACTCCTACACCACAGGCAGTTGACAAGATCGCATCATACTGTCCTGCATACTGATCAAGGCTCTCGATGTATTCTTTATCGCACTGACGCACCAAGGAGGCCGTGGCCACCTCAGCAGTCTTGCCCGCCTTTTGTAAGCCTAGACGAACGAGCGAGGCCAGTATCTCAGCCTCTCGCTCGCCACCTGCGGAGCAGACCGTCACACAGCCTCGACAGGCCAGCACCAGTATCCTGCCGCAGTTCTGCACCATATTCAGTATTTCAGCCAGCGGCTTCCGTTCAGCTATAATCATGGGTATTCTCCTGATAAGCAGGGGGATAGGTAAAATCAAGCTGCCTTATGGCAGAAAGGGCTAGGCCCCAACTTGCTGATGAGGGTGTTCATCTCTTCAGCAGCAGTAATGAATTCAGGATGGAGGCCACGTTCCAGGTGATACATCCGTATCCGATCCTCTTCCACGCCCATTTCCGCCAAGGCCTTACGCACGGATGCAACGCGCTTCGATGCACGTTGACTCCCCTTAACATTGTGGCAACTTGCCGGGCAGCCCACTACATAGACGCCATCAGCTCCGTCCTCAAATGCCTTGAGCAAATCCTTCTCTTCGAGCTTCCCGGTGCAGAGTAATCGGGTTAGGGTGATGTTGCTGGGAAAGTTCAGATCACGCAGCACCTTGCCGCCTTCAGCGCAGCTCTGTTGGGAGGCATAATGGCAGGTAAACAGCCGGATATCTGGTGTGAAGTTCATCAGTAAGTCCTCCTTTATTAGGCACCGCAGGTGGCAAGTAGTCGCGCATCTTCCGACTGGTTGAGAACAATGGCACGAGCCGGGCATTCGCCTGCGCAGATGCCACATGCGCGGCAGGCTGTGACATCAATGGTGGCCTTGCCGCTGTTCTGATCAATTTTCGGGATACTCCAAGGGCACACCCTAACACAGGTCAAGCAGGACACGCACAGATCACTTTGCACCTGAGCAGCCTTGCCCTTATCAACCAGCTGGGCTTCAGTGATGTAGCCGCCCTTGCGCAGAGCGAGCTTACGGAGCACCATCATGATATCGGCAAAGCCGACATTCTGCGGGCAGACTGGTACACAACTCCGACAACCAGAGCAATACCAGAGTAGATCAGAGCTGAGGAGCCGCTCCTCCATACCCAGGCGGATCATGTGGATGATTTTCCGGGGATCGTAGGCTGGAATTGCCTGGCTCACTGGGCAGGCACCAGAGCAGGCACCACAGGCAAAGCAGGCATTCAGGTGTTGCCCACCTGGTTCAGCTGCGACCTCAGTACTGAAGCCAGAGCTTGGATTAAAGACTTGAAGAGACATGCCACCACCTTGAAGCAGTTGATTGGGAATACAGGGAGATCAGATAGAGATGACCATAAGTACCGCATTCAGCCGGTTTTGTCAACTCAACTGCGGGCATATTGATCTATTGTGAGCGAGCTGCCCAGATGGTCTGCTCATTCCTCCATACGGCTAGGGCATGACCCTCAGTGTTGATCGTAACCAAGGGCGATTGGGCTACTGTGCCACTGGTATTGGCTGGGTCAATTGCCTGGGCCAAGCTCCAGCCAGTGCCAGGCACGTAGTGGTTGGTCCAGACGCTGGTTTGCCCGCTATTATCCTGCTGCCAGACCACCACTGCCGTACCTGTTGCATTGATGGCTACCTTAGGCCGTTGGGCATTTCCTGTAGTATTCTTTTCAATTAACCTGGCTAGACTCCAGCCACTACCTGGCAGATAATACTTGGCCCAGATGCTCTGATAGGTACCGTCAAATTGCTGCCAGACCACCACCTTATGGCCTGCCTCATTGCTGGCCACATCAGGATATCCTGGTGTGCCGACATCAGAGGTAATCGGCTGGCCAGTACCCCAACCATTGCCTGGTTCATAGCTATTTAACCAGATCTTATCTTCCCGTGTCCAAACCACCATTGCTGCACCAGAAGGGAGCATAACCAGCTGTATATCAGTGGAGTTAGTATATTGGGGCCAAGTAACCGGCTCAATCAATTGTGGCTCAGTCCAGCCCACGCCAGATTGGTAGCAACTTGCCATGACAAAGTAGGTGTACATGGGCTTAAATGCCCAGACCAGCAGTGCGTTACCCTGCGTATCCATCCCTAGGTTGATATCGGATATATCTGTACTATTTGAGACCAGCACCTGCGTGGTTTCCCAGCCGCTGCCTGCTCCATAGCGACGCGCCTTTAAGATCGCTGGCTTGTAGCCTTCGTGCCAGGCAGTCATGGCATTACCTGCGGGATCTACGCTGACAATCGGGCTAGATACTGCCGAGACTTGATCCTGGATAATTACCGGCTCAGTCCAGCCGTTTGCGGCTGTATAGAAGCGGGTATAAAGGTCGTAGTAACCACTGGCATTCTCTTCCCGCCAACCTAGGCCAGCATGAGTCGCTGTGGGGTCTATTGTGAGATAAGGCGTATAGGCATTATACCCCGTGTTGGCATCTATTGTCTGGGCAACTTGCCAGCCACTTCCTACGCTATAACGGTTCAGCCAGACCCGCATCACCGTATCAGGTTGTGCCTGTTGTGCCCAGGTAACAAAGGCATTCCCTGCTGCATCTCCAGTCAGTTGTACCGTACTCCAAATGAAGCCAGTATTACTCTCAAGACGTTGCGGACTGCCCCATGTGAGGGCTGGAGGTGGCGGGATCTGTTTCTCGCTGGCAAGCACAGGGATAATCATCTTCAACACTGAGGCAGGTGCAGCTTGTGCTGGGACAAACAGGCAGAGGAAGCTCAATCCAACCTGTTGAAGAATGGTGCGGGAAGTAAGGCGAGAGTAACGCATGACATCACCTGAAGAGAGTGATAGTTGAGTGGCTGATACAACGGAGATATATACTATACCTACATCGTTCCTATGCGCCTGTCAACATACATAAAGGTACCCAAGTACCCTGGTACTTGCCGCCCAACTATCATGATACTTGCCATCCAACTATCATGGTACTTGCCATCCAACTATCATGATAGTTGCCACCCAAGTACCCTGGTACCTCAGTTCCAGAGAGGGTATTGACAAATACGCTGAGAACACGTAGAGAGAGGAATACGATCAGTGGATGTTGCTCTCCGGCAACCAGGTAACTGAGGGGCTTATCCGCCTGGTGGGTAAAAATTACTCAGGTCGGTTGTTGGAAGTTTTGGAGCTACGAATTGGCTAGGCAAGGCAACTGATACCAGCAAGGCAACTATGAAGATCCTGATGATTGATGATGACCAGAAGCTCTGCCGCTTGGTGGCTGATTATCTGGAGCCAATGGGCTACAAGGTAGAGGTAGCCTATACTGGTACTCAGGGCCTAGAAATGTTCCGAGCAGGGGCCTATCATGCGGTGATTTTGGATGTCATGTTGCCACGGATGGATGGCTTTGAAGTCCTGAAACAACTGCGTCAAGAATCAGGCATCCCGGTGCTCATGCTCACTGCGCGGGGCGAGGAAACTGACCGCATTGTGGGCTTAGAATTGGGTGCAGATGACTACCTGCCTAAGACGTTCTCTTCCCGGGAACTGTTAGCCAGGTTGCGGGCTGTTACCCGTCGTTATCAGCAGACTGAGAGCCGGGCCAATGCCGAGCAAGCAGGCCAGACTTTGCGTTTCGCTGACCTAGAGATTGAGCAGGCTTCGCGCACGGTGCGTTTGCAGGGTGAACTACTGAATTTGACTCCGGTAGAGTATGATCTGCTGGCTGTTCTGGCCAACGCAGCTGGGCGGGTGTTAACGCGGGATTATCTGCTCGAAGCCGTGGCTGGTCGCAACTATGATGTCTTTGATCGTTCCATTGATGTGCATATCTCATCGCTTCGCCGCAAGCTAGGAGAACAGCCCCGCCAACCCAGGTACATTCAGACCGTGCGTACCGCAGGGTATATGTTTATTGCCTAGCTCAGTGCTATGAAACTGGCCTCATCCCTGTTTGCCAAAATCCTGGCCTGGTTCTTCCTCAATCTCCTCCTGCTCGTGGTGGTCTTTGCCGTATTCTTTGCTGTCCAAGTGCAGATGAATCTCCATGAAGTATTCAGGCATGAGGGAGCTGAACGTCTCCGAGCTGCAGGGATGCTGATCAACCATGATTTGGCGCAAGCACCACCGGATGAGTGGCCTGATATCCTGGCTCGTCATACGCAAATTCACGGGGTGGATTTCCTGCTGGTACTGCGGGAAGGGCTGGTCTTTTCCCCCAATAAAGACCAGGTGCCCGCAGAGGTCTTGAACAGGGCCAAAGAGCTGTTGCAGCAACCTGGTGGGCCTGGTCATGACCAGGTAGGTAAAGCCACACAGCAACGCTGGCAGCGACCACTCTTGCTCCTGCATACCAATGCACCTGGCCGCTGGTGGTTTGGCATTCGGATGCCTTTGTTCCTCGAAGCCTCAGAGCGACATCTCCCCATCATGCTGATCGCCTCCTCTGCTTCGATCACTGGTAATGGCTTCTTCTTTGACCCGCTACCATGGATATTCGCGGCAGTCGGGGTGGTAGTAATCTCTGTCCTTTTCTGGTTGCCCATGATCCGCAGCATAACCCGGCCTTTGGCCCGCATGACCCAGGCAGCTGAGGAGATTGCGCGCGGCAACTTTGCGGTCTCTCTCTATGAACCCAGGAAGGATGAAATCGGGCGACTTGCCAGCACGATTCAGCACATGACGAGTCGTCTCTCCCTGCTTATGCAGGGCCAGAAACGCTTTCTTGGTGATGTCTCGCATGAGCTTGGTTCCCCAGTGGCCAGGATGCAATTTGGCCTGGGAATATTAGAGCAGCGACTGGATGGGGTGAACCGTGAACGGGTGCAAGATGTGATGGAAGATGTGGAGCTGATGGCAGCCTTGATTGGCGAGTTGTTGGCCTTTTCGCGGGCAGAAATGAACCCGCAAGCCGTGCATCTGGAACAGCTACAGCTCCTGCCCATTGTTGAGGTAGTTATCCGGCGAGAATGCCCACAGTCGGTGTCTGTTATCATGCACGTTGCCCCGGAAATATGTCTGCTGGCCTCAGCTGAACTGCTCACTCGTGCCCTGGCAAATATCCTCCGTAATGCGGTCAAATATGCAGGCACAGCCGGGCCAATCACCATTGCTGCAACAGCACAGGAGAGGGAGGTAGTTATTACAGTTGCAGACTGCGGCCCAGGGGTTGCTGAGGAACATCTTGACCGCCTCTTTGAACCGTTCTTTCGGCCTGAACCATCACGCAACCGGGATTCCGGTGGTGTAGGACTTGGCTTGGCGATTGTCAAGACCTGTGTGGAGAGCTGTGCAGGCACAGTGTCAGCCAAGAACCTCCAGCCTCAGGGCTTTATGGTGACTATGGTCTTCCAGGAAAGCGCGTGCTAGGTACTTGCCGCTTGCAATCCTAGCAAGGGTGTTTTAGAGTCCCATGTCACCCTACAATCTGCTAACAATTTAACCAGAATATAGAGTATGTCCCAGCCCAGCGCGATCTACCTCAAAGACTACCAGCCTTATCCCTTTACGGTTGCCAATATCCACCTTACTGTTGAGCTTGCTCCTCTGCAAACCAAGGTCACAGCTCAGAGCACATTCCGGCGTAACCCAGCAGCAGAGAGCCAGGCGATACTGGAGCTGGACGGCGAGCAGTTAGAGCTGCTTTCAGTGGCCGTGGATGGCCGGAGATTGGCGGCAGAGGAATACCAATTCGGCGAGGGCAAACTGCGCATCATGGCAGTACCAGAGCAGTTTAGCCTGGAGGTCGTCACTCTTATTGCCCCGGAGCACAATACGGCCTTAGAGGGGCTTTATCTCTCCTCTGGCAACTACTGCACGCAGTGTGAAGCCGAGGGCTTCCGTCGCATCACCTGCTGGCCTGATCGCCCGGATGTCATGGCGGTGTTCACCGTCACAGTGATTGGCCCGCAAGCAAGCTGCCCGGTGCTGCTCTCGAATGGTAATCTGCTCGAGCAAGGCACGCTGGATAATGGCCGCCATTTTGCCATTTGGCAGGATCCTTTCCCTAAACCCAGCTACCTTTTCGCCTTGGTTGCTGGGCAGCTCGTCCAGATCAAGGATAGCTTCGTAACTCGATCAGGCCGAGCAGTGGCTCTGCATATCTATGTGGAGGAACGTAACCGAGACAAGTGCGCTCATGCCATGCAATCGCTCAAACAGGCTCTACGCTGGGATGAAGAGACCTTCGGACGAGAATACGACCTCGACACCTACATGATCGTGGCTGTGGATGACTTCAATATGGGGGCAATGGAGAATAAAGGGCTGAACATCTTTAACTCCAAATATGTGCTGGCCCAACCAGAGACCGCGACTGACAATGACTATGAGGGCATTGAGGCGGTGATCGGCCATGAGTACTTCCATAATTGGACAGGCAACCGCATCACCTGCCGAGATTGGTTCCAGCTCAGTCTCAAAGAAGGGCTGACCGTGTTCCGTGACCAGGAGTTTTCCGCAGATATGGGGTCGCGGGCCGTGAAACGCATCCAAGATGCCAACCTCATCCGCAATGTTCAGTTCCGAGAAGACAGCGGCCCCACGGCCCATCCTGTCCGGCCAGCGTCCTACGTGGAGATCAACAACTTCTACACCGCTACGGTCTATAATAAAGGGGCTGAGGTGATACGGATGCTGCATACCTTGCTGGGTGCAGAGGGCTTCCGCAAGGGCATGGATCTGTATTTCCTCCGGCATGACGGCCAGGCTGTGACCTGCGAGGATTTTGTCCAAGCTCTCCAGGATGCGAATGGCTTTGATCTGAATCAGTTCCAGCTTTGGTACAATCAAGCTGGCACGCCCCTGCTGCGCTTCTCCGGTGAATACGACCAAGCAACGCAGGAGTTCATCCTTACCCTTTGCCAAAGCTGTCCAGCCACGCCAGGGGAGGCCGAGAAGCTGCCTTTCTTCATGCCGATCAGGGTTGGTCTGCTGGACAAGAACACAGGTGCAGAGCTGCGCGACGAGGTGCTCTTGCTCGACCAGGAATGCAAGGAGTTCCGCTTTGCTGGCCTGAATGCAAAGCCGGTGGTCTCGCTTAATCGCAACTTTTCCGCGCCTGTCAATGTGGAGTCAGACTTGCAGGACGAGGAGCTGGCCTTTCTCATGGCGCATGACCGCGATCCCTTCAACCGTTGGGACGCAGGTCAGCAGCTGGGTCTGCGCTGTTTACTCAAGGGGATCGCCGATTGTCAGGAAGGCAACGAACCGGAATTGCCTGAACTGTTTCAGCAGGCCTTTGCCCAGCTGTTGGCAGATGAGCAGAGCGACCCGGCCTTCCTTGCCCTCGCCCTTGTCTTACCTACAGAAGGTTGGATCAGCCAGCAACTCGCGGTGATAGACCCAGAAGCGGTGTCTGCCGTGCGCCAAACCTTCCGCAGTCAGCTCAAGCAGCGGCATAAGCAGGCTCTTCTTGCTCGCTACACGCAGCTGACCAGCCAAAAGCCGTATGGTTATTCTGGCGAAGAGGCAGGCCGCCGTTCGTTGCGCAATTGCTGCCTGGCCTATCTGTTAGCACTGGCTCCAGGCGAGACCGCCTCTGGCCGATTCCTAGAAATGGCGGTCAATCAGTACCGGCAGGCGGATAATATGACAGATGCCGCTGCTGCCTTGGCTGTGGTGGTCAATGCTGACCAAGAGGCTGGCGACGCGCTGCTAGCGGAGTTCTATGCGAAATGGCAACACGACCCCTTGGTGGTGGATAAGTGGCTTATTCTTCAGGCAACATGCCTTCTCCCTGGCACTTTACAGCGAGTCAAGGCCCTGACACAGCATCCGGCCTTTAGCATGAAGAATCCCAACAAGGTGCGCTCGCTGATTGGGGCCTTTGGCGGCAATTTGTACCAGTTTCATGCGGTTGACGGCACAGGCTACGCCTTTCTCGCGGACTGTGTTCTCGAGCTTGACCCGGCTAACCCGCAGGTGGCCGCCCGAATGCTCACTCCGCTCACCCAGTGGAAACGTTACGATGCCAGACGGCAGCAGCTCATGCAGGCTGAGTTGGAACGGATCGCGGCTTTGCCGGGTTTATCGCGGGATGTGGGCGAGCTGGTGGCGAAGAGTTTGCAGAAAGGCTGAGTTGGCGCGGTCAGCCAGGGGAGAGGGCAGCTCTAGGCGGAGAAAATATTCCTTTTCTGCTCGCTGGCAAAGGAGTTTGGCTTGGCAGAAAAGGAGTCCTGCCGACTTACAAAGGAGTTGTACTCGGCAAGAAAGGAGTTTTGCCAAGTAGAACTCCTTTCCTGCTTGGCAGAAAAGGAGTCTTGTTGAGCCGCAAAGAAGTTCTACCGACTTGGAAAGGAGTCTGGCTCGGCAAGAAAGGAGTTTTGCCAAGCCAGAAAGAAGTCTTGCCGACTTAGAAAGGAGTGCTACTGACTTGCAGAGGCTCGAAATCAGCCGCTCTAGGAAGGAATTCACTCGTTACAGCAGATAGCTTCCCCGCGACACAGGTCTCCAGTTAAACAAAATAATTCACGGGTATTACGTTAATGTTGCAGTGGACTCATGGGTTAATCTGAATCCAGTAAACAGTCTCTCTGTCTGACCATGAAGAACATTTGCCTGTGCCCAGAACTATAATAGGTATTTTTTTTGAATCAGCGTGTAAGAGCATAGTATACATCGCTTTGCCAACTTCTGTGTTTATATTAAAAGACCATTCGTTCTCCGTGTTACATGATGGTTGGTCTGTTATTATTCCATCTGTTCTAAACATGATAACTCCCGTTTTATTCCCATACTTTTTATTGGGAGCATGAGCATCATTTTTGTTATAAGTCCTGATGTACTACCAGCATCTGCATTTGAGCTTATTGATATTGCTAATAGCATCATCAAGGCTACCCCTATAATCTTACGCATTGTTCACTCCCTCATTCGTTGCTATTTCATAAAATTAAACTCCAGCACAACGATCTGTAAGTTTAACCTTGCCTATATCCGATAGGCTTTTAAACTGTTACTTTCAAATTTTCCCATCTTTATCGCGAATCATCTTCTCCCTGCTATTTTTTCTTTGCTCGGACCTGCCAAAAAACAGGCAGGTCCTGTTCGGCGATGCGCTTCCTGTTCACCTGCTACTTTTTAATCAGCCCAACCACGAAAAGCAGCAGCGAGGCCCCGGCTACAGAGGTAACAAGGGCACCGATGAAGTCGTTGCCGACGTGAATGCCCAGCTGACCAAAAAGCCAGCCGCCAATCACCGCGCCCAGGATGCCAACCACGATATTACCGAGCAGCCCAAACCCGGAACCTTTCATCAGCTTGCCAGCTAGCCACCCTGCCAGTGCGCCAATTGCCAAAAAGATAAGCAACGCCATGACTCCCTCCTCCTCAGATAGAAAACGCCACAGTTGACAGGCATTGGCTGGTTATTTTCGCCCGTGCCTGTCGCTTCTTTCCGCAGCATACAGCTGAAGTGCAGGAACTGCAAACAGGAAATGCTGAAGATCTTATTGTCCTCACTTGGGAGGGTTAAACCCCCCACCTTTAGGTGGCAGCTTCAGCGTCTCTTGAGTTAAACTAGGGGTATGGAAACATATCGTCATGGAACGCATACTGTATTTTCAATACATCTGCATTTGGTGTGGATCACAAAATACCGCAAAAAACTTTTGAAAGACGAAGTGTCTTTCCGCGTCCGGGACATGATCAGGGAAATCTGCCGACAA
>NZ_JBLWEO010000066.1:0-28480 GCF_048287395.1 Candidatus Electronema sp. PJ
AAACAGTATATTGAAGGACAAGACTGCACTTCTAACGACAATTTTAAAGTTGACGGTGAAGCCTGAGAGAGTCGGCGAAGCTGACCACGCCAGCTTTAGCTGTCAATCGAAGCCACCGGCTTTAAGCCGGTGGAGTATTCACTTCTGCTTTGGTTTTTCTTCGCTGCTGACCGCAGAAATAGGCTTGAGCAGCTCTTCTGCTGGGACAACACAGGGCAACTGCTTGCCGATATACTCCTCGATATCCGGCAAATGAAACGCGCCTTCCTCGCAGGCAAAGCTGACAGCAATACCGTTCTCTCCTGCTCTGCCGGTTCTGCCGATGCGATGGACGTAATCCTCTGGCTCCTCTGGCAAGGTGTAGTTGACCACATGGCTGATGCCGTCAATATGAATGCCTCGGCCAGCCACATCCGTGGCAATCATCACCCCGTTCTTTTCCACCCGGAACCGCTCTAGGCGAGACATGCGCTTCTGTTGCGGCACGTCGCCAGTAAGTAAGGCCGCGTGGATGCCGTGGCGTTTCAGCCGCTCATGCAGCCGCGCTGCCTCGCTCTTCATATTAACAAACACCATGACCCGCTCGTGCGGCTGATTACGCAGCAGATTGCAGAGCACGGTGTATTTTTCCTCGGCAGTAACCGTGTAGATAACCTGCTTGACCGTCTCTACAGCCACCTGCTCTGGGTCACTCTCGATATACACTGGCTTGATGCACCACTGCGAGGCCAAATGGCGGACATCCTCATTGACTGTGGCCGAGAACAGCAGGGTTTGCCGCTGCTCTCTCGGCTTAATCCGGGAGATGATGCGGCGTACATCTGGGATAAAACCCATGTCAAGCATCCGGTCTGCCTCGTCAATGACCATCATGCCGACCTGATCGAGATTGACCACCTTTTTCGCGACATAATCAAGCAAACGACCGGGCGTGGCCACAATGACATCTACTGGGCGTTCACTCAGCAACTGCTCTTGCTTCTGGTAATCAGTGCCGCCATAGACGGCCACGATGTTGAGAGGGAGGTATTTGCCCAACGCCTTGCCGTCCTTCGTGATCTGCATGACTAGCTCTCGGGTCGGCGCGATAATTAAGGCGCGAGGAAAGCCGGGGCGGCGCAGCGGCTTCTGCGCCTCGCTAGCATTTTCATTCAGCAGGCGGGTGAAAAGAGCGATAAGGAAGACCGCACTTTTGCCAGTGCCAGTACCAGCCCTGCCGATCAGGTCTTTGCCGACCAAAGCCTCTGGCAGAGCCTTTTCTTGGATTGGCGTACAGTATTTAAACTCCAAGTCGGCAATGCCGTGCAGTAAGGCGAGCGGCAAAGGGAACTCATGAAAGCGGCTGCGGCCCTCGACTGGATCAACCGGGAAGTCGGCCAGGTTCCATTCTGGCTTCTTCTTTTTTTCTCCGCCTTCTGGTTTCCTGCGGCGGCGCGGTGCCCGCTTTTTCAGGTCGTTCTCTGGCTGGGCAACAGGACTGGCCTTCTGCTCAGGCAGGGGAACAGCGACCGCATGGCCGCTGTTCTTCTGCGGCCTGCTGCCAGTGAGCTGCCGGAGCTTCTTTCCTACCTTGGCAAGCAATGCTTTAATCATTGTTCTGCATCAGTCCTCATGCCGCCTCCAGCTCCAAGCCACAACAATTAGTCAGATAATCATCAAAGCTCATCCGCTCATCCGCAATGCGATCTGGCAGGAACTCAACAATCCGGTTAGCCACAGTTGAAACCAACTGGTGATCATGGGAGGAAAACAGAATGACCTCTGGATAGGCAGTCATCGCATTGTTGAGCGAGGTGATGGATTCCAGATCAAGATGGTTAGTCGGCTCATCAAGAATCAGGGCATTGGCCCCAGAAAGCATCATTCGCGACAACATGCAGCGTACTCGCTCGCCACCTGAGAGAACAGAGACTTTTTTCAAAGCTTCTTCGCCGGAAAAGAGCATTCGGCCCAAAAAGCCCCGGACAAAGCTCTCAGTTTCCTGGGGCGGAGCATATTGCCGCAGCCAGGTGACGATATTCATGTCTGTATCCTTGAAATACGAGTTGTTCTCCTTGGGAAAATAGCCTTTGGTGATGGTTACGCCCCAACGGACGCTGCCACTGTCTGGCTCCAGCTCTCCAGCAAGAATCTGGAAGAGGGTGGTTTTCGCCAAGCCGTTGGAGCCGACAAAAGCAATCTTGTCGCCTTTGCCCACGCTCAGGCTGAAATCCTTGAACATCGTCACACCGTCCACTGTCTTGCTCAGGCGGTCAATTTCAAGGATGATGTCGCCGCAAGGTCGCTCTGGCTTGAATTCAATGAAGGGGTATTTGCGTGAAGACATGGGCATGTCTTCAATCGTCAGCTTTTCCAGCAGCTTTTTGCGGGAGGTGGCTTGCTTGGCTTTGGAGGCATTTGAGCTAAAGCGGCGGATGAAGTCCTTCAAATCCTGTTCTTTAGCCTTGGTCTTCTTGTTTTCTGTCTCTTTCTGGCGGAGCTGGAGCTGACTGGCCTGCTGCCAGAAATCATAGTTGCCGACATAGACCTGAATCTTGCTGTAGTCAATGTCTGCCATGTGCGTGCAGACCTGATTGAGGAAATGCCGATCATGAGAAACGATGATGACCGTATTCATGAAGCGAGAGAGGAAATTCTCTAACCATGTGATGGTGGCGATGTCGAGCTGGTTGGTCGGCTCGTCAAGCAAGAGGATATCAGGGTTGCCGAACAAAGCCTGGGCAAGCAGCACCCGCACCTTGTCTGTGCCTTCCAGCTCCTTCATTTTCTTCTGTCGCAACTCCTCGCCAATGCCCACGCCGTTAAGCAACACTGCGGCCTCTGATTCCGCCTCGTAGCCGTTCATCTCGCCGAACAGGACTTCCAGCTCGCCGGAGCGCATACCGTCTTCTTCAGTGAACTCGGTTTTGGCATAGATTTTTTCCCGCTCGGCCATCACCTCGTAGAGCTTTTTATGGCCCATGATGACCGTGTTGATGACCGTGTGTTCATCAAAAGCAAATTGATCCTGCCTAAGCACAGCAAGACGCTTGCCCGGATCAATGGAAACCTGGCCTTGTTGCGGGTCGATCTCGCCGGAAAGAATTTTGAGGAAGGTGGATTTGCCTGCGCCATTGGCCCCAATCAGGCCGTAGCAGTTGCCAGGGGTGAACTTGATGTTAACTTCTTTGAAGATGACCCTCTTGCCGTAGGAGAGTCCAATATTAGTGGCTGTAATCATAGCAGTATGAATGGGACGAAAGAATATTGGGAAAAAGAGGAACCACAGGGAGGGAAAAAGGGAAAGGCCGGATAAAGCATCCGCCCTTTGCCGGAAGTGCTACAGGTGTTACTCGGAAGGCAGCACTTCTGTTTCGGCAGCCGCGTCTTCCCTGCCGTCATCTGTTTTTTTCTTTTTTTCCAGCTTCTGCTGTAGTTTTTCTTCCTGCTTCTTTTTCTTTGCCAGTTCCTTCTGGCGTTTCTCAAAGGAATAATTTGTCCTTGCCAAGAGATGCTCCTTTTGTTGCTGTACGGAAATGACCAAAAAAAAAGACCCCGCAATCTCTACGGGGTCTCCACGATGCTGCTCAGTTCAGCGGTTACTTTCTCTGCTGAACAACATTCTCTGCGGCCAGGCCTTTCGGACCATTAACCACATCAAAAGTAACCCGTGCGCCTTCCTGCAAGGATTTAAACCCATCGGCTTTAATCGCGGAATGATGAACAAATACATCCTGTCCGCCATCCTGCTGAATGAAACCGAACCCCTTCGCATCGTTAAACCACTTTACTGTACCTTCTGCCATTTTCTGCTACGCTCCTTGCTGTGCTTCGCAGTCTGGTTGTTCCAGACCACTTCTAAGACATTCTTCTGCAATGCCGACGGGTAAACAAACCATCGGCAGATATCATCAACTGTAACACAGGGCTGCTTACAGCTGAACCACCTTGTCTGCCGCTGGGCCTTTAGCACCCTTGACGACTTCAAAACTTACCCGCGCACCTTCCTGTAGGGATTTAAATCCCTCGGCTTTGATTGCGGAATGATGGACGAACACATCCGGCCCGCCGTCCTGCTGAATGAAACCAAATCCCTTGGCATCGTTGAACCACTTCACTGTGCCCTGCGCCATTATTAACTGCTCCTTGCTGTTCGCAGCTCAATGAGCCGCTTGAATCTTTTCAGTGCCGACAGAAAATCTGCCGGTCGGCAGGCACTCTACAGAGTAAACAAAAAAACCGCACGCCTCTTGGAGAGAGGATTGTGCGGCTATTTCCGTAATTCGTAATTTGCGAGAGTGACTGCACAACATACGTCTATAATAGCCGATCTGAAAGGATGCGCAAGATGTTTTTTCATGCAAACGAAAAAAGTTTTTCTAACCCCAGCTCGGCCAGGGAAATTAATCCCTTACGCAGGCAATGCAGCCCCTGCTGATCCCAAGCAACCAAGGTGGAGCCTGCACCACCTGGCGTGCAACCGCCATTGATGATCAGGTCCAGCTCCTTACCAAAGATCGCTTCCACTTCTGCGGCAGTGACAGCCGCTGCGGCACCGCTGTGGTTAGCACTGGTGGCGGTGATTGGCCCACCGAATTCCTCTAGTAACCGCATTGCGGTGAGATTAGGCGACTGACGAATGCCGATGGTGCCAGTACCGCCGGTAAGCAAAGCAGGCAACTCCTTCTGGGCCGGATAAACCACAGTCAGCGGCCCAGGCCAAAAGCGATCCATCAGCCGCTGTAGCTCGGCAGGCACCTTTTCTGCCAGCAGTCTTACCTGTGCCTGATCGTGCACCAAAACTAAGACCGGCTTATTCGCTGCCCGCTGTTTGACTGTGAAAAGCCGTTGCAGGGCTTGCGCATTAAAGGGATCAACCGCCAAACCATAGTAGGTTTCTGTGGGAAAGGCAATCAGGCCACCCTGCTTGAGCAGTCTGGCTGCCTCCCAGAAGGTTTCGGGCGAAGAAGCAGAAGCAATCACGCTTGCTGTTTAACCCTTGGCCTGCTGAAGAGCCTGATTCTTAGCTGCCACCTGCTCTTCCATCTCCCGACTGAATTGCCGGAGTCCCTCCGTGATCTCCTGATCATTAATTGCTAAGATTCTTGCGGCCAAAACCGCTGCATTCTTAGCCCCAGACTTGCCAATACCCATCGTTGCAACTGGAATACCTGGCGGCATTTGCACGGTCGAGAGTAAAGCATCTAAGCCATTAAGCGGCGAAGCATCAATCGGCACTCCAATCACCGGCAGGGTAGTGTGCGCAGCAATCACCCCAGCCAAATGCGCGGACATGCCTGCGCCAGCAATGATGATCTTGAGGCCACGTCGCGCAGCGGTACGTGCATATTCAGCGGTTTGCTCTGGAGTCCGGTGGGCCGAGGAAATCGTGATCTCATGCTTGATTCCCATAGTTGACAGGAAATCCGCTGCGGCCTGCATTACTGGCAGATCAGAGTCTGATCCCATCACAATACCTACTGCCGGGCCTGTATGCTTCTGGAGGCGACGTAAAGCACGATGGCCGATATCCCGACGGAAGTAGCTGCCCTTCCACTTGATCTTGTCCGCAGCCTTATAAGCTCGCTCGATAGCCTTGGCAATCGAGATATCCATGGCCGTGACGCCCAGGACTCTACCTCCAGCAGTCAGGGTGGTTTGATTTTCAATCACCGTGCCTGCATGGAAGATCATCACATCCTTGAGCTTGGCTGCATTGACCAGACCAGTGATCGGCTTACCTGCTTTATAGCTGCCTGGATAACCTTCAGAGGTCATTACCACGCAAACCGCTGGCCTTGGATCAATCTCCAGCTCGATTTCATCCAGCGCACCATCAATCGCCTTTTCAAAGATATCGATCAGATCTGTCTGAAGTCGCATCAGCAGTGGCTGGCATTCAGGATCACCAAAACGGCAATTGAATTCCAGCACATTGATCTTGTCCTCATCAATCATCAAGCCTGCGTAGAGCATCCCTTTGTAGGGACGGCCTTCCGCAGCCATACCGCGCACTGTTGGCAGCATGACCTCATTCATCACCCGCATGGTCATTGAGTCATCGAGCACTGGCGCAGGTGAATAGGCTCCCATGCCCCCTGTATTCGGGCCACGGTCGCCCTCAAAGATCGCCTTGTGATCCTGAGAAGACGGCAGAGGCAGCACATTCTCTCCATCGACAAAGGCAATGAACGAAGCCTCCTCGCCATGCAGAAACTGCTCTACCACTAGCCGACTGCCTGCCTCGCCAAAGGCCCGATCTTTCATGATCAGATCAACCGCGTGCTTGGCTTCGGTCTTGGTATGGCAAACTAAGACCCCTTTCCCTGCGGCTAAACCATCAGCCTTGACAACACAAGGCGCACCTATCTTGTCTATGAACCGTTTGGCTGTCTCTGGTCGATCAAAGGTTTCGTATTCAGCTGTCGGAATGTTATACTTGCGGAGAAACTCTTTGCAAAAGACCTTACTGCTCTCTAATTCGGCAGCAGCAGCTGTTGGTCCAAAGATACGTAGCTCTTTAGCGGTAAAACGATCGACAATGCCCTTGGCTAAGGCGTTTTCTGGGCCAACAACCGTTAAGCAGATGCCTTCTTTTATCGCAAAGTCGAGCAAACCATCCACATCGTCTGCTGCAATCTTGACGCAGGTTGCTAGTTTCCGTATTCCAGCGTTACCAGGAGCGCAATATATGGCTTTCACTCTCTCTGATTGGCTCAATTTCCAGACCAATGCGTGTTCCCGACCGCCAGAACCAATGACCAGAACCTTCATCCAAACCTCCTCACCGATCTTTTATGCAATTGCTGCCGCTCGAATGAGGCGGTCAGTAGTTGGTTGCTCCTAAAGGGTGCATATCGTACCACAATAACAGCAGGTTCCGCAACCGCTGAACGTTCTGTCAAGCATTTCTGTTGCAATGAAGCGGCAGAAGCTGCACCTCTGTTGAGCCATCCCACTATGGCGGCAGCTACCTGCATCCTCAGTAGTCGCCACCCACCACCCACCAAAGAACGAGGCGATGAGCAAGCAAGCTGCCACCCTCCCAGATCACTCTTCAGGAATGCGCTTCGTTTCATAGTGCGATCAGCTCTTCAGTAGAGTCAGCACCTGCCGCCTACAAGGTAAGATCAGCAGCTTCTCCCAGGTTTCCTCCTGGTAATTGATACCGGGAATCGCTTCAATCCAGCCTACCCACCAGCCACCGTCCTGTTGCGTTACCGCAGTGTATGTGCTGGCTATCGTGTCACGTATGAATCCCTGCTTGAGCATTCTGCCGCATGAGGTAGAAGCCCGCCCCACTTTGCTGTTGACTTACCCATCAATCTATGTTTTCAATAGGATCGGTGCTTGGTGAACAAGGGCAGCGATGCTAGCCAGAGTAAGCTCTTCCTGCCCTATTATGAGGGAGAACCCTGATACGGTTTGCGGTCAATCAACAGTACATACTGTTGCCACCCAACAGTACATACTGTTGCCATCCATCTAACAGTACTGTTGCCACCCAACAGTATATACTGAGGTCATCCCTCAGTACATACTGAGGGCAACCCCTAATAGGGTATGAGATAAGGCAGGCCACTGCTAGCGGCAATTCATACGAAGGAGGAAAGAGGACATGGGCAAAGAAGAAGCCTTGCAGCTGATTAAAGAGGCTGCGGAGACAGGGGCAACGGAGCTTGATCTGATCTACCAAGATTTGACCGAACTGCCTCCCGAACTTTTTCAGCTAAAAAATCTGACCTCGCTTTACCTCAGCTACAACCAGCTTACCAACCTGCCGCCGCCGCTCTTTCAATTAAAGAATCTTACCCGGCTTGGACTTTCCGGCCTTGGGCTTATAAAGCTGCCTCTAGAGCTGTTTCAGCTAAAGAATCTGACCGAGCTTTACCTCGGCGGCAACCAACTTTCCAGCTTACCGCCAGAATTCGTTCAGTTAACTAATCTCACCAAGCTTAACCTCAGCTTGAACGCCCTTTCTATCCTGCCACCGGAGGTCTTTCAGCTAAAGCAGCTAACCTCGCTTGACTTTTGGGGGAACCAGCTTACCAGCCTGCCACCAGAGATTGTCCAGCTAACCAATCTAAAAGAGCTTGATCTGAGCTACAACCCTCTTGTCTCCCCTCCTGTAGAAATCGCTGAAGAAGGCATCGAAGCCATACGCGAATACTTCACATCCCTCACAGAAGGTTGGCAGGAATTAGCAGAGGTGAAGGTCATCCTTATTGGTGAGGGTGCGTCGGGCAAGACTTCACTCACCCGCTGCCTAAAAGGTGAGAAGTTCAACAAGCATGAGGAAACCACCCACGGCATCAGGATTGAGGAACTGACCCTCGCAAGCGCATCCCGGTCAATCCGCTGTAAGCTCTGGGACTTTGGCGGCCAAGAGATCATGCACGCCACGCATCAGTTTTTCCTCTCCCGCCGCAGCCTGTATGTCCTGGTCCTCGATGGCAGGCGCGACGAGCGGCCCGAATACTGGTTGCGCTACATTGAGAGCTTCGGTGGCGGCTCGCCCGTCTTAGTGGTGCTGAACAAGTACGATACCAATCCCAGCTTTGATCTCAACCAGCGTTTTCTAAAAGAGAAATACCCGTTCATCGTTGACTTCTACCGGACTTCCTGCCCCAGAAACTATGGCATTGAAGAGTTGCGGCAGGTCATGACCGAGGAGCTGGCCAAACTACCTATGACTAAGAATCGCTGGCCTCTAAGTTGGTTCCGCGCAAAGGAGATGCTGGAGGAGATGGATAGGCCACGCATCGACTACGAGACCTTTGAGGGCATCTTGGCCGAAGCAGGAGTGCAAGGGGAGACTACTCGTAATGTGCTGACTGCTTTCTTGCACGATCTGGGCAGCGTCATTCACTTTGAGGACTTTGCCTTGGATGACAATCACGTCCTTGCCCCCAAATGGGTGACAGGCGCGGTGTATAAGATTATCAATGCCGAACCGCTAGCTAAGAGCAAAGGGCTGCTCAAGCTCGATGATCTCAAGCAGATATTGCAATGGCAGAAAGGCGACGATTATATATACTACCCAGGCGATCACGTCTATATCATCGAGCTGATGAAGAAGTTCGAGCTGTGCTATGAACTCAATGAGCGCGAGGTTCTTATCCCGCAGCTGCTGGGCGTGGCACAGCCTTCCTTTGCCTTTGACGAAACTGGCGCGCGCCGCTTTCTCCTGGAGTATAAAGACTTCTTCCCGCCCTCAATCATGCCGAGCTTCATCGTCAAGCGGCACCAGGAGATAAAGGATAATCTGCGCTGGCGCACTGGTGTTTTCTTGGAGAATCCGATGCTTGAGGCGACTGCGGTGGTAAAAGCGGACAACGAGGCCCGGCGTATTGATATCGCTGTGACAGGTAAAGAGAGCAAAGTCTTCCTTGCATTGATCTGGCTCACCTTCCGGGAACTGCATACAGGCTTTGAAGGACTGAAGGTCAGCGAGCGGATTCCGTTGCCGGAACAGCCATCCATCAGCGTTGCTTATGAGAGCCTGCTCAAGAGCCAAGAAGCGGGCATCGAAAAGGTATTCCCGGAAGACGCGAAAAGAGCATACACCGTGAAAGAGCTACTGGATGGCGTGCATCTGGAGAATCAGGCCCAAGGAGAGAAGATGCTTGCTTTGGCTGAGGGTGAAAGGAAGGAGGGAGGACTGCGGGGGCTGATAAAGAAGATGAACAGGTATGTCGAAGGTGAGCTGAATGTGTTTGGCTTGAAAATCAACTACCAGAATATTGCCGAGGATGTGCTGAACCGGCGGAAGAAGTAACCCCGTGCCCGCTTGCGGGTGCATCTCGAACGCTCGTTTGAGATGCGCCCAAACCATGTTTTGAGTTTTTCCCTATCGCACAAGCAAGCAAATGCGGTACATTAGTTGAATGGGTCATGCAACCTCGTATCGCCCACTCACACAATAACGTTACGACAGATAGTTAAAGCAATGAACGGTGCTGAACTCCTAGTACGCTGCCTCGAAAACGAGGGCGTGGAATATATCTTTGGCATACCAGGTGAGGAGAACCTCGCCTTCCTGGAAGCGCTGCGCACCTCATCTATTAAGCTGATCCTGACTCGCCATGAGCAGGCTGCTGGCTTTATGGCTGCTGCGTATGGTCGCTTGACTGGGAAGCCGGGAGTCTGCCTTTCTACTCTGGGGCCAGGTGCAACCAACTTTGTCACCAGCGTGGCTTATGCTTATCTGGGTGGGATGCCTTGTCTCTTCATTACGGGCCAGAAGCCGATCAAGACCTCCAAGCAGGGCCGTTTTCAGATCATCAACGTTGTTTCTATGATGGCCCCGATCACCAAGATGACCCGGCAGATCGTGAGTGCAGACTCTATCGCCGCCCTTACGCGTGAGGCCTTCCGTACTGCTGTGCAAGAGAAGGCCGGGCCAGTGCATTTAGAGCTGCCAGAGGATATCGCAGCCGAGCAGACCTCAGCCCTGCCTTTCCCGGTCACGGATATTCCGGTTGCTCTAGCCTCTGATGCGGCTTTGCGTAAGGTCGCTGAGATCATTAGCCAGGCCAAGAATCCTCTGTTGCTCATCGCCGCTGTTGCCAATCGCCGCCAGACTGGCACTGCCTTGAGAAACTTCATCGATCGTACAGGCATTCATTTCTTCTCTACTCAGATGGGCAAGGGGGCAGCGGATGAATTTCATCCCCGCTGTCTCGGTACGGCTGCCCTCTCTGATCATGATTATCTGCACTGCGCTATTGGCAAAGCAGATGTGATCATTAATGTTGGGCATGATGTCGTCGAAAAGCCACCCTTCTTCATGAAGCGCGAGGATGTGCGGGTGCTTCATATCAACTACTTCAGTGCGGTCTTTGATGAAGTCTATTTCCCTCAGTACGAGGTCATTGGCGACATCACAGATTCGATGGAACGACTGGCCTTACTCCTTAAGCCAGACTCACTGGCCGGGGGCAGCTATTTCAATCTACTGAAAAAGGAGATCGAGAAGAACGTCTATCGCTGCTCGCTGCCGCCCTCCTTTCCCTACACGCCCCAGCGTTTGACCAAGGTGCTTCAGGATCTGTTAGACAAAGACACTATCCTTTCCTTGGACAACGGCATGTATAAAATATGGTTTGCCCGTAATTATAAATCAGCGGATCCTTGTTCTGTACTACTAGACAATGCCTTAGCTACGATGGGTGCAGGCCTGCCTGTGGCCATAGCCGCCAAGATGCTCTTCCCTGATCGTAAGGTGATTGCAGTCTGCGGTGATGGTGGCTTCATGATGAATTCACAGGAACTGGAGACCGCTATTCGCCTCAAGCTTGATCTGACCGTTCTTATCCTTCGCGATAATGGTTTCGGCATGATCAAGTGGAAGCAAGCAGGCATGAACCTGCCCCGCTTTGGTCTTGATTTCGGCAACCCTGATTTCGTCCAATACGCTGAGAGTTACGGTGCCGCAGGATGGAGGGTTTCAGTACAGCATCAGCTCCCAGAGACGCTCGATCACTGCCTGAATACGCCCGGCGTACATCTGATCGAGCTACCGATTGATTATGCAGAAAATGAGTCGGTGTTGATTGAAGAGCTGCGCAAGAAAACCTGCCTGATTGGCTGATGCCTGTTTTTCAGTTGCCCAAAGAAATCGTCTTTCCGCCCCCAGAACTGGCCGAACCAGATGGCCTCCTGGCTGTGGGCGGTGATCTCTCGCCAGAGCGACTCTTAGCTGCCTATCAGCAGGGTATCTTTCCTTGGTATTCTGGCAAAGAGTCGATTCTCTGGTGGTCACTCTCGCCTCGGCTGGTGCTCTTCCCAGAAGAATTCCACCTCCCTCGCAGTCTTGCCCGCACGATTAAGCGGAGGATGTATCAAGTTAGTGCGGACACTGCTTTTGCCGAGGTAATTGCTTCCTGCGCTGCTGTGCGTGAAGAAGCAGGCCAGGGCACTTGGATAACCAAGGAAATGCAGGCTGCCTATATCCACCTACATAGGCTTGGTTATGCCCATTCGATGGAATGCCGCTTTGCAGGCAAGTTGGTTGGCGGGCTGTACGGGGTCTGTCTTGACCGCATGTTCTTCGGCGAGTCGATGTTCAGCCAGCGGGCAGATGCCTCGAAGGTCGCGCTGGCCGCTTTGGTCAAGCAAGCCAAACAGCTTGGTATCCGGGCCATAGATTGTCAGATGACCACGGCCCACATGCTCCGCTTTGGCAGCCGCGAACTGGAACGCACGGCCTTTCAGGAACTGCTGGAGCAGTTGATCCAGCATATTCAACCGCAGCAACATTGGCAGCTGGAGGAGTGAAAAGCGTTTTTTTGCAAAAAGCGATTGTACTGCCAGCATTTTTCTGATAATTTTCTTTCCGATCATCTGCCCTGTAGATGATCAGAAGATATAAAATACAACCAGCAACACGCCAACAATGGATGCTTCCTCAGTTTCTTTCCGCCCCCGTCTGCGAGGGCTACTGCTTATCGGGCTGAGTGCGCCGCTGCTCCTAAGCAGCTGCCTACCCTCTGGCCAGCGCCCGCTTGTTCCTGCTCCCCCTCCTGTTGCACCACCCCAGGAATCGGTACAACCCCAGCAAATAATGTCTTCAGAGGAGCAAGCCGCTTATTCTAAGCAGGTGCTGGAGCCTGCCTTGGCCACCATCAGCGGTCGTATTACCGCCTACGAACAGCGGCTCCGTGATTGGCAGGATTTAGGCAGCCGTCAAGAATCTCTTAATCTAACTCCCGACGAGATCAAGCAGATCGTTAGCTGCCGGAATCGGGTTGCTGATCTCCAAGATGCCTACAAAGGGCTACAGGAAAGATTACTGCAAGAGCAGTTGCCAAAGTTGTCCCGTGAGCAGCTTTTCAGTTCCCTCCAGGATTTCAAGGAAAAGGATATCGCCTATCTGGAGGGCGACTGTCCGAAGCTGTTCAACTCGTTGAGTTCTCCGGCAGCTAGTAGCAAGACGGCGCAAGAACAGGTCAGCCCTTCTGCTGTTTCTCAGCAAGAGAGCAAACCACAGGACGACGGCCAGCCTGTCCAGGAGGAGGTTACGTCTGCCGCGCAGCAGGAGCTGTCAGGCAGTTCGCTCCGTAAGCAGGGCATAGAACTCCTGAAAACCGGACATGAGCAGGAAGCTCGCAGTATTTTCGTCAATCTGCTGACCAGTGCCCGCCGAGACGGAGATCGTCAGCTCGAGATCAGTGCCCTCCAGATGCTGGCTGATCTGGACTTTGGGCATCAGGAGTATGCCTCTGCCCGCAGAAAATACGTGGAGCTACGGCAGCTGGAGAGCAGCCTCGCTGACCGGGCTGGCAAATACATAGCCGCACTCGAGGCGGTTGGCACACGGCGGGACGAGCTGGATGCTTACGCTGCCCTACTGCTTGGCTGTTTGACCTACAACCCAGATAAAGCTGGCTTTACTGTGGTGCAGCAGGCTTCTGAATTCATCCACCTCTTTCCTGATTCGCCTCTGCTGACAGATGCGGAAGATTGGTCGCGGAAGATCGAAAAAGAAGCCGAAGAGTGGTTTTCTAGCTTAATATCTGAGATAGACCGGCTTCTCGTGGCCCAAAAAAACGACGAGGCATTAAAGCGGCTTGAGCAGATACCGCTCGACATCTTGCCTTTGGACAAGCAGGATATCCTCCGCCAGAAAAGAGCAGCCCTACCTCTTACTACTGAATCTGTACAGGCAACTCCGCCAGCAGCAGCCAGTGCTGCGCCTGTACCAGAGAGGAACGAAACGGTCCAGAGTAACCCGGTGCAGCAGGCTAGCCCGCTGTCTGATCCAGTGTCAGTCTTACAGGAAACCTGGGACAAGGGTATGGCAGCCATGCAGTCAGAAGATTACGATCAGGCCATTGAGTTATTCTCCAAGCTGCGGGGCACGGAATTCGCGACTAAGGCGGAAGGAAAGATTGAGGAGGCCGAGCGGCTGGCAGGCGAGAACGTCCGCAAGAAGGCGGCAGGGTTGTTTCAGCAGGCCCTTAATGCCGCAGATCCTGCGGCTAAAAAGGAGCTGCTGCTTTCCTCAAAATCGCTGCTGGAGAACATTCTGCGGAAGTATCCCCGCGCAGGCATAGAGGCAAAGGTCAAGAAAAATTTAAGCAGCGTGGACAGGGAATTGGCAGCGGTTAGCAAGTATTGACAGCAGGTTGCAACAATCAAACGAACAGGAGCGGACTATGGACGACAAAAAGAATCTTATCATCGCGGCGCTCGTCGCGCTGCTGCTCATTTCTGCGATCTGGGGGCAGAAGGAGGCTGGAAGGAGGAAAGAGTTTGCCAGGGAGAATGCGAAGCTGCACGTCCAGCTAAAAGAAACGGACGAGGCGGCCAAGAAAGGCGGTGAGGCGCAGGCCGAGGCGGCCCGTCAGAAGGAAGTCAGGCAGCAGAAAGAAGCCCAACTTGATAAGGCTCGCCAAAAAATAGAGGAGCTGCAAGGGAAACTCTCTCGGCTAACCGAGCTGGAAAAAGCCTTAGTCGTTGCTGAGGAAGCAAAAAATGCTCTGGCTGGAGAAAGCGACGAGAAAATGAAGGCCCAGCAGGAGCAGCTCGCCCAGCAGAAGGCGGCATTGGCAGCGCAAGAGCAGAAGCTGGCTGCTGCGGCCAAAGCCGTTGCAGAGGAGCAGAAGCTGGTCAATGAATGCGAGGAACAGCTCAAAGGCTGCGAGCAGGTGCAGGTTGGGATGGATGAGCTGGAGGCCGCGAACAAGCAGATCGAGGAAGAACGGAATAAGGTTCTCACTGAGGCTGAAACACTGCGCGCCCAGGTCATCGGTCTGGAGAAGATTGTTGAAGAACGCAGCGCGGCTCTTGACACAGCAGCCAAGGAGCTGGAGAATTGCAAGATCAACAACAGCGTGCTGATCAACCAGATCGCCCAGCAGAGCAAGCTGGAACCGAAAAAGAGTGGTCTGAAGCATAAAGCCGAACAGCAGCAAGTTGCCTCGATGCCTGTGCAGCAAACCCCGACACCGGAGCAGAAACCAGCCCCGCAGCCAGTTCAGCAGAAGTAATCTTTTTGATGTGACAGTTTCCCTGAGGCTCAGGACAGGCAGCTTTGTCTTGAGCCTTCTCTCTTTTGATTTCCCAGCACTAAAAAGCCCTTGGAGGTACTGTGCAGCCGATACTCGAATGGCTCCATTCCGTGTATGCAGCCACATTCGCCAATGTCCATTGCTGGGCCTTTCTGGCAGCGATGCCCTTGATTGTCGCTGGCTTTGTCGGCATTGTCTTTCCAGCTCTGCCTGGCACAATTCTGATTGCAGGCGGCTTTCTGGTCTATGGTGTAATCACTGGCTTTGACAATCTATCCGGCTGGTTTTTCCTTGGCCAGGGAGTGCTGATTTGTCTCGGCTATGCGATTGATTTCATCGCTACAGCTTGGGGAGTGAGAAAATTTGGCGGCTCAAAAGCGGCAGCTTGGGGCGCGGTGCTGGGCACGCTGCTGGTCTTTGTGGTCGGCCCGATTGGTATCTTGGTCGGCCCCTTGCTTGGCGCAATCGTCGGCGAGCTGATTATGGGCGAGCAAATTAAGCAAGCTCTGCATTCCGGGATCGGCTCCTTTCTCGGCTTTATCGGCGGAGTTGCGGCCAAGCTGCTTATTGCCGGAATCATGGTGGCATGGTTTGTGTTTAAGATATACTGAGGAATTTTCTGCATCAGCAGTAAGAATCTCCTTGAAAAAACCAGGCTCGGTTTGGCTTCTACCCAGAAAGTTTCTGGATTCAACCCTGAAACTTTCTATAAAAAACTAGGCGGCTTCTGCCTTCAAAATAGGAAACTCCTTTTTCAAACCAGGCGGTTCCTTTTATAAATTAGGCAGCTTCTTTTTCCCAACCGGAAGTTGCCTAATTTGAAAAAGCGATCTTATAGGTTAAAGCCGACGCGCTGCTTAACCTAACCTGCTGACCGCGAACCGATGATTGAGGTGAATTATGTGCATTTGCGACGGCACTCTGGCAAAATCAGACATTGGTGTTTTAAAAGTTGACAAATTTGAACCCATCAAGCAGATCATACAAGAGAAACGATTGGCGCACGTCAACGATCAGGCCAATTTGATGTTTTGCAGCCCTGTCGGCAATCAGGAGCTGTTCAGGAAGTGAAAGCCAATATTGTCCTGTCTGGATTTTGCGTTGCTCCAGATGCAGCCATTGCCTTTGCTGAAGATTTGCAGCGCACGTCTTTCCAGAAGGCGACTGTTGCCAACACATTCAACACGCCGACGATGCGGAATGGCATCAAAAAGATATTCAAGAGCATCGGCATCAGGAACGAGGCCATCTTTGAGGAATCAACGCAAGGCGGCGCGCTTGCAGGCAGTTCAATGAGCTTGCTCATGACGCAAATGCTATGCGTGATCAGCAAGAATGGCGGCTCAAAAGCGACAGACGTTACAGAACTATTGAAAAACAATCTGAAGATCAGGGGGCTGGCAGAACGCTGCCTCTGTTGCTGGGTAAAAAGGATCGAGGAAAAGGTTGAGCCAGGAAGCATTATTCTCTTGATGGGAAAAGACGCGCTTGATCTAACCGAAGAAACAGAATTTGATTTTGGCAGCGACTACCAATGCAACATTCGCCTTACTGAAAAGATGGGCGGGAAAAGTCTGCTTTCTTACCTTCAGAAAAAGAATTATAAGGTCGTTCCAGTAATTCATGCTGCCGGGATTGGCTATCCAAATAGTGAGAAAAAATGGTATGACAAGGGAGAACGCACAGCGGCACATCGCCTTCTGCTTGCACGATTCAGCACCGATGAAATTGAAAAAGAGCTGCCGGCATTGTCTTAATTCCGGTCACGACGCACTATAGAAAACAAATATGGCAAAAACCCTCATCATCGCCGAAAAGCCCAGCGTGGCCGCTGACATTGTCAAGGCCCTGCCTGGCAGCTTTGACCGGCAGAAGACGCATTTTGAAGGCGGCGACTGCATCGTCTCCTTTGCCCTCGGCCATTTGGTCACCATTGGCTTCCCGGAGGAGATTGACCCGGCCCTGCAACGCTGGGATTTGGAGACGCTGCCTATCCTGCCGGAGATTTTTCCCCTCACCGTGCTGCCTGATGCCAAGCCGCAGTTCTCTGTTCTCAGCAAGCTGCTCAAGCGCAAGGACGTGGATGTGATTGTCAACGCCTGCGATGCGGGCCGCGAGGGCGAGCTGATCTTCAAATACATCTTCCGCCAGGTTTTTCCCAAGCCGCCCAAGGATAAAACCGTGCGCCGCCTCTGGCTCCAGTCCATGACGCTGGACGCGATCAAGGACGGCCTGCGCCAGCTCCGCGACGACAAGGAAATGGTGCCGCTGGAGCACGCCGCGCTCTGCCGCTCTGAGGCGGACTGGCTGATCGGCATCAACGCCACCCGCGCCCTGACCTGCTACAATTCGCGCCACGGCGGCTTCAGCAAGACTCCTTGCGGCAGGGTGCAGACCCCGACCCTCTCGCTCCTCGTCAAGCGCGAGCAGGAACGGCTGGCCTTTATTCCCAAGGATTATTGGGAGCTGCACGCCCAGTTTGAATGCGGCTCGGTAAAGTATCCGGGCGTGTGGATTGATGCCGCTTTCAAAAAAGACCAGGAAGACCCGGACGGCAACAAGAAGCGCATCTGGGAGGAAGCGCGGGCCAAGGCCATTGCTGAAAAATGCGCTGGCCAGCCAGCCAAGGTTTCGGAGGAGAGCAAGAAGAGCAGTCAGGCTCCGCCCATGCTCTATGACCTGACGACCTTGCAGCGCGAGGCCAACTCCCGCTTTGGCTTTTCGGCAAAAAACACCCTCAGCCTTGCTCAGGCCCTGTACGAGCAGCACAAGCTGATCACCTACCCGCGAACGGACAGCTCCTGCCTGCCGGAAGATTATCTGCCGCAGGTGAATGAGGTCATGGCCCGGCAGCAACAGTGGCAGCTGGGCCGTTTTGCCGCCGAGGCTTTGGAAAAAGGCTGGCCGGATAAAAATGCGAAGAACAAGCGAGTCTTTAATAATAAGAAAATCAGCGACCACTTTGCCCTGATTCCCACGGTCAATCTGCCCAACAGCTTGGACGAGGCAGAGCTGAAGATTTATCAGATGATCGTGCAGCGGTTCTTGGCCGTCTTCTTTCCGTCCGCTGTCTTTGCCCAGACCCGCCGCCTGTCCGTTGTTGAGGGTGAAACCTTTATCACTGAGGGAAAAATCCTGGTCGAAGCTGGCTGGAAGGCGGTTTACGGGGCTGAGGCCGCAGCAGGCGAGGCGAAAACCTTGGAGCCGCTGCCGAAAAAGACTGCCGCTGTCTGCGCCGAGATTGAGCAGAAAAAATTAGTGACCAAACCGCCGCCCCGCTACAACGAGGCCACCTTGCTTTCGGCAATGGAGCATTCTGGCAAATTAGTCGAGGACGAGGAGCTTGCAGAGGCGATGAAGGAACGCGGCCTCGGCACACCTGCCACGCGGGCAGCAATCATTGAAAAGCTGCTGACCGAGAAGTACGTTGTCCGCGAGCTGAAGGATTTAGTGCCGACCGGCAAGGCCTTTGAGCTGATCGCCTTGCTTGAGGCGCGGGACATTGACGTTTTAGCCTCGCCGGAACTGACTGGAGAATGGGAGTATAAGCTGAATCAGATACTCAAAGGCAGCATGACCCGCGAGCAGTTCATGCGGGAAATCCGCGAGCAGACGGCCAAGATAGTCGGCAAGGTCAAAGAAGGCACTGAGCCGGAGGCTGCGCGGACAGAGGCTCCTTTCTCGCCGCTGGACGGCAGACGCTTCTTTGCCACCGCCAACGCCTACGAGTCAGAAGACCGCAGGCTGCGCGTCCGCAAAGTGCTGGGCGGACGGGTGATGCGCGAGGAAGAGATTGTCCGCCTGCTGAAAGGCGAGACTGTCGGCCCGCACAGCGATTTCCGCTCCAAGGCTGGCAAGCCCTTCACCGCCTCGGTCGTGCTCCAAGACGGCAAGGTGACATTCCAATTCCCGGACTCTACCGACAATCTCGATCTGGGAGCCATCAAGGAGCAGGAGCCGCTCGGCCTCTCGCCGGTTGATAAAACCCCGGTTTTTGAAACGCCGATGGCCTATCTGTCTGCCTCGGCCTTGGACGGCGACCAGAAGCAAGGGCTGCGCATTGGCAAAACCATATTGGAGCGTGCCATCAGCGTGGAGCATGTCAGGCAATTGCTGACGCAGGGCAAGACAGAGCTGATCAAGGGCTTCATCTCCAAAAAGAAACGGCCCTTTGATGCTTATTTGCTTATGGATGCAAAGGGCAAAGTGACTTTTGAATTTCCGCTGAGAAAGACGAAAGCTAAGGGCGGCGGAGAAGAAGAGTAGCAAGGCGGATATTGTGCTGGCAGCGTAGCGGGAAATGGGCGTTCCCATGCAGGAGCATGGGAACGAAAAGTTTTTCTGAGGTGCTTACAATGATAACACAGCTTGAGATAAAGAATTTCAGAGGGTTCTCTGAATATAAAATTGAGGATGTCGGGCAGGTCAATCTGCTGGTTGGCACGAATAATTGTGGAAAGACTTCGGTTTTGGAAGCACTTCATCTCCTGAAGCGGCGAGGTAGCGAGCACAGTCTTTCTGCTGTGCTTCTGCATAGAGGTGAACAAGTTTCCGCTGCAACAGAAGGTGGCCATCAAGCACGATATGGTGATTTATGCGGACTTTTTTATGGATTTCAACTGACCCCGCAATCTAAGTTTTCCATCATTGCGCATGACAGTCAGACTGAAACTCTTTCAGTTTACATGAAACCGGCTGAAGGAACGGGATTGTTCGATTCAACAACAGGAGTTTCGGGGTATTATCAACTTCGTGTCGAGTGGAGCAGAGGAAACTTAGGAGGCTTTCAGGATTTATATATCAGCGAACACAAAGGGTTGATTAATATCCCTGAAAACGTATCAATCCCAGGTACTTTTTTCAAAAAAGAGGAGAAGAATAATGTAAGTTCTGAGTTCATATATGCTTCCTCATCATCGCCGAAGGAAATAGTAGAGAGGTTCGACAGAATAGTTTTAACACCAGAAGAAGATTTAGTGCTGGATGCTGTCAGGATTTTTGATCCAGACATTATTCGGTTAGCCTCGTACAACGAAAGCGGTTCCTCTTCAAGAAACACCTCTCGTGGCGGCATCCTCGTTAAAAGTAAGAAATGGGAAAACAGGATTCATATTGGCAGTTTTGGGGACGGAATCTGGCATTTGCTGAGTATTATCTTGTCCCTTGTCGAAGCCAAAAACGGCACATTGCTGATTGACGAAATAGACACCGGATTGCATCATTCCGTGATGTCAAAAATATGGAAAATATTTTGTACCACCGCAAAAAAACTCAATGTGCAGGTCTTCGCCACAACGCACAGCAGAGATTACTGGGAAACGCTGGCTGACAATGCCGTTGAAGACGAATTTGCAGACATGCCAATTCGCATTCATCGGATTAACAAAGATAAAAAACAGGCGACGACCTTTACCAATCGGGAAATGCACCTTGCCTTGAACCGAGAGCTTGAGGTGCGCTGAAATGGTTCAAACAAAATTGCTCTTGGTTGAAGGTGAAGAAGATAAGCGGGTTATTCCTCAGCTTGTCGAAGCGAATGGCGTAAAATGGGGAGAAAAGAAAGAAGAATGGATTGTCGAGATTAAGCCATTGGGCAGCGTAGAGAAGCTGCTGGATAAAGAAGAAATCAATATTCAGATTAAGACACGGGAAAACTTAAAGATTATCGGCATCATTCTTGATGCGGATGATTGTCCAGCTGACCGCTGGCAGAGTATCCGCAACTGCCTGATCGAAATATATCCTGACATTCCACAACAGCTTCCTGCAACTGGCCTGATTCATCCCGGCGAAGTCAAGCTCGGCATCTGGATGATGCCGGACAACCAGCAACGGGGAATGCTGGAAACCTTTCTGCAAGTCCTTCTACCCGAAGGCGGAGAGGCATTGTGGGATTTTTCTCAACAAAGCTGCCAGCAGGCCAAAGCGCAAGGAGCTTGCTTCAAAGACTGCCATAGCGACAAAGCGAAGATTCACACGTGGCTGGCGTGGCAGAATCCGCCGGGACGACAGATTCATCAGGCAATAATGGAACGCATTCTGTCGCCTGCCTCGCCACAAGCGGCAGTGTTCATGCAGTGGTTCAGGAAATTGTTTGAAGTTTAAAATGAGTTTCTCAAATTAACCGTCCCCAAAAGCTGTTTCAGCGTTTTGAACGCTACAATCTCTCATCAACAGATGATATGCGACAACTGAAAAAAGAATACCAAGAATGCGGCGGCCAAGAGCTGGCCGCTGTCTGCGCCCGCATCGCCTTGGACACCAAGGCGGAAGAGCTGATCGTGCTTGATGTGCGCGGCCAATCCTCCTTCACCGATTATTTCGTCATCATGAGCGGCCGCTCGACCCGCCATGTGCAGGCGTTGGCGGAGACCATCGAGGCGGAGCTGAACTCCAAGCGGGTGAGCAGCCAGCACGCCGAGGGTCTGCAAGAGGGCCTCTGGGTGCTGCTCGACTTTGGCGACGCGGTGGTGCATATTTTTTACAAAGAGCAGCGGGCGTTCTATGACCTCGAAGGCTTGTGGCACGATGCGCCCCGCTTGGATTTGAAAGAGGATTTGGGCGTTGCCGAGCCGGAGGAAGAAGAATGATAGCAGCAGGACGGCCTGTGGTCTTGGCGATTCTCGACGGCTGGGGCGTGGCTCCGGCTTCTCCGACTAACGCGGTGGCTATGGCCCTGACTCCGAATATGGACAGATGGGCCGCCGAGTATCCTTGCACCACGCTGACTGCGCACAACGGCGCGGTCGGCTTGCCGGAAGGACAGATGGGCAACTCCGAGGTTGGCCATCTCAACATCGGCGCGGGCCGGGTGGTCTATCAGGACTACACCCGCATCAGCCGGGCCATTGCGCTGGGAGAATTTTCCAAGAATCCCGCCCTAACAGCGGTGCTCGACAAGGCGCAGGCCGCTGGCAGCCGGGTGCATTTCTGCGGCCTGCTCTCGGATGGCGGCGTGCATTCGCATCTCAGCCACTTGGCTGCGCTGCTGGAAATGGCCGCAGCCCGCAAGATCGAGGCCAAGATTCACTGCTTCATGGACGGGCGCGACACACCGCCGAGCAGCGGCGCGGATTACATGCGGCAGCTCTTGGCAATTATCAAGCAAACTGGCTGCGGCCAGGTGGCAACGGTCTCTGGCCGCTACTGGGCGATGGACAGAGACACGCGCTGGGATCGGGTCGAGAAGGCGTGGCGGGCGATGGTCGGCGGGCAAGGTTTGTCTGCAAGCGACCCGCTGCAAGCGGTAGAAGCGGCCTATGCTCGCGGGGAAACCGACGAGTTCATTCAGCCGACCGTGCTGGACAAGGCAGGCCGGATTGAGGACGGCGATGCGGTGGTTTTCTTCAACTTCCGCGCCGACCGAGTGCGCGAGCTGTGCCACGCCTTCCTTGATGCCGACTTCAAGGGCTTCGATGTCAGCGGCAGACCCAAGTTGCTCGAATTGGTGACGATGACGGAATACGAGGCGGAGTTCCCGTTCCCGGTTGCTTTTCCGCCGCAGAACCTCAGCCGCATTCTTGGCGAAGAGGTGAGCAAGGCCGGGCTGCGCCAGCTGCGCATTGCCGAGACCGAGAAATACGCGCATGTCACCTATTTCTTCAACGGCGGGCGCGAGGAGCCGTTCCCCGGCGAAGAGCGCATTCTGGTCGAATCGCCCCGCGACGTGGCCACCTACGACCTCAAGCCGTCAATGAGTGCGAACGAAGTCACCGACCGCCTGCTGGAGGCTTTGGCCGAACCCAGCCATGAGCTGATCATCCTCAATTTTGCCAACAGCGACATGGTTGGCCATACCGGAGTCTTGGCAGCGGCAGTGCGGGCCTGCGGGACTGTTGACCGCTGCCTTGGCCGCATCGCCAAGCGGCTGCACGAGCTGGGCGGCATCCTTGTCGTCACCGCCGACCACGGCAACGCCGAAATGATGGTCAACCCGGAGACTGGCGGGCCGCACACCGCGCACACCCTCAACCCGGTGCCTTTCATCCTCGTCAGCGACAAGCACAAAGGCCGCAGCCTGAAGAGCGGCGGCGCGCTGAAGGACATTGCCCCGACTTTGATGCACCTGCTGGGGCTGGAGCAGCCGGTGGATATGGAAGGGGAAAATTTGATCGCACAATAACGGAGGGAGCAGGACTGCTTGGTGACAAAAAATGCCTTTCGAGAATCTGCTGAACATCTCAGTCAAGAAAGATTGTGTTGACTATCTTGCTGCGTTGCTCACCCCGACTATCGCTGTCGCTGGGCTGTATATTGCTTTCAACCAAAGACGGATAGAGGAAGCGCGGCTCAGGCATGAACTGTTTGAGAGGCGTTATAAACAGTTTGATGCCGTTGTAAAATTTGTATTCTCAACCACTTATCTAAGCATTGAAGCTGATGAAGAATGTGAATGTAGGCCGTTTGAGGCTAGCAATAAGCTTCGCGCTGAAATTGCTGGAATGCAATTTATCTTTTCTCCAGATATAGATGAGTATGTCAATACTCATATCGTTGAGCTACACCTAGAGATACAACATCTTCGCGCAGAAAGGAACAGGATGGAGCCTAGGGAAGAACGCCTAAAGAATGCAAAAAGGCAAACTGAATTCAAGAACAACTTGAGAAAGAACTTGGAGATATTTCACGAAAAGACTCTGAACTACATGCAGCTTCAGCAGTCATCTTTCTCTGCAAGAGAGCGTCTTAATAACTTGGCAGCTCTTTTCGAGAAAATAAAGAGAGCGGCAGACTAGATCTCCTGCATAAGTCAAAAAAAAGGATTTACAGTAAGGAGCAAGCAGGTTGAAGTGAAGTTCAAATAAGCAAGAGAAGAGTACAGATCATTTGCAAAGGAGTTCTCCTAGGCAAAAGAGGAGTTCGGCTTGGCCAAACTGCTTTCCTGGTGAGTAACAAAGGAGTTTGGCCGACTAAAACTCCTTTCCTAGTCGGTAGGATTCCTTTGCGGCTCACCAAAACTCCTTTGGTACTCGGTAAGACTCCTTTTCTGCCGACTACAACTTCTTGCCAAGTCGGCAGAACTCCTCTTTTGCCGAGGAGAACTGCTTGGCAAAAGAGCAAGAAAGGAATATTAACTCAAGGCTATGTAAAAAACATCGCAACAGATGAAACCGGTTCGCTCTCCGCTGCAACCTGATTGTTGACTCCTGCAAGAAGTCTAATAATTTTACGTTCATAACAGACTCTAATCTGCCCAGTTGTCCTAGCAAAATAAAAAAGGAGTTAACCTGGTAAAGGCCAACTCCTTGAATTTTCTGGTGGGCTGTGAAGGATTCGAACCTTCGACCAATTGATTAAGAGTCAATTTATTCACACCTTCACTTGCTTTCTCACACCTTCACGTCTCTCTTGATTATCTATTGACTTTCAGCCTGTTGACTGCTATCTTATGTTCATAAGAAATCATCTGCCCCCACCTGTCATAACGCAAAAAATGGGGGCAGGATGGGGGCAAAAAAGTCATGTCGCAATATCAGAGCACGAAATTTCCGGGGGGTGCGCACAAGGGAACACGCCACCCGCAAGCATGGAATCAAGCCCGACCGTTATTTTTTAATCCGCTATCAGGCGGACGGCAAGCGGAAAGAAGAGGGGCTGGGCTGGGCAAGCGAAGGCTGGACGGCTGAAAAAGCGGCTCTGAAACTGGCGGAGCTGAAGCAGGCCGCCAAGACGGGACAAGGAGAGACAAGGCTTTCTGGAAAAAGGGAGGCTAAAAGAAAATTCGAGCAAGCAGCATGGGCGCAACAGCAGGAAGAAGAGCGCAAGGCAGTCACCTACAGCATCTATTTCAGCAGGCACTATCTCCCCGAACAGACAAAGAAGGAATCAACACTGAAGCCGGAAAGAATCCTGCATGAAAAATGGATACTCCCAGCCATAGTGCAGGTGCCTGTTGCCAAGCTGGAAGAGCAGCATATCAGAAAGATTATCCAATCTATGAGCAGCGCAGGCAAATCCGCCCGGACGGTTCAATATGCGCTGGCTGCGGTGAGAATGGTGGTCGGCCATGCTGTCAAAAATGGCTACTACAGCGGCCTGAATCCTGTGACTCAGCTTGCCAGACAGGAGAGGCCCAAGGTTGAGAACCGGCGGCTGCGTTTCTTCTCTCATGCTGAAGCTGAGAAGCTGCTGAAGCTGTTGAAGGAGAGAAGCCGGAATGTGCATGACATGACGCTGCTCTCTTTGCATTGCGGCCTGCGGGCCGGGGAAATATTCGGGCTGGAATGGCGCAGGGTTGATCTTGTCCACAGGCAGGTGGTGCTGACAGAGACCAAATCAGGCAAAGACAGAGTGGTACCGATGACTGGCGCGGTTCATGCTATGTTCGAGGAACGCGCCCGGAGCGGCGGCGATGCCTTGGTTTTCCCAGACGGCGGCAGGCGGAAGAGCATGAGCAAAACCTTTGGCCGGGTGGTGGATGAGCTGGGGCTGAATGCCGGGGTCAGCGATGCGAAAAGCAGGCTGGTGTTTCATTCCTGCCGCCACACCTGCGCGTCTTGGCTGGTGCAGCCGCTGATCACGGTGAAAGAGATACTGGGGCACTCCACCATTGCCTTGACGGAACGTTACAGCCACCTTGCCCCGGATGGAACGCAGGCGGCCTTGCGGGTGATGATGGAGCAGGCGGCAGGCTTTACAGCAGGGACGGCCTGAAGCCGCTTTCGGAAAACACCATGCTCTATGCCCTGTACCGCATGAGCTACCATTCAAAAGCCACTGTGCATGGCTTCCGGGCGGTCTTCTCCACTATGGCGAACGAGAAAGGCTTTGACGGCGACGTGATTGAAAAGGCCCTTGCCCATGAGCAGCGCAACAAGGTGCGAGCCGCCTATCATAGAAGCAAATATTTGGAGCAGCGGCGCGAGTTGATGCAATGGCGGGGAAATCTATTGCAGGAGATGGAATATGCCCAATCTTCCACGGAACAGATGTGCTGATACTCAATCAAAGAGGGGCTTCCTTCCTTGTCCCGGAGGGACAGCCGATAACAGCCCCGTGATGTATCGCGGGGCATGAATGCAGAAGCTGGGCAGGGTGCTAACTATTAATCATTTTTCTTCTTATTATCTGTATCATTTTTCTTCCTATGTATTGTGACTCTTCCGTCTGGTATGCTACGGAAGGATCCTTCACCGTGGGAAGAACGACTTCGTGTATGAATGTCAGGGGAAGGGCGATGATATCTACAGAATAGTCCTCCATCTTCAGCATTCCTATTACATTTGATACATTTTCTTATTTGCTCAGACATAGTTAGATACCCCATATTTTAATTGATGTATAAACGACAAAACATAAAATTGACAAAACTAACAGAAGCTGCGAAGCCAGCAAGCTTTTTGCTTTTTCCTTATTAGCGGAACGAATATTTGAATTTACGTCCTTCCAAAGGATATTCCGCTCAGATAAATAACGAGACGATATATCAGAAGATATATCGTCAAGATTCAATAGACCTTCAACTACCTCTCCTAATTGCTCGCCGTAAGGAGCTTTATAAACGTCACGAAGCCTCTGTGCACACAATGCTGAAACAACACTGAGAACGAGCAAAATTACAGAAATTGTAAGCAAATATTGCTCATAGCGTTCAACAGGCTTCGAAAGCTTATGAATAAAAGCAAACATTGCTGCTAAAAAAATTCCAGATACTGTTATGACCCCTTGCGCTTTTCCCTCCAAATTTTTCCATACTTCAAAAAGTTCTTGATATTCTTTCTGATAGCCTTCTAGAGCATCACGTAACAGTTCATTTTTATACTCCATTGCGTTGATTCTCCTTATAATTGAAATTCGACAAAATAAGTTGAGAATGCAAATAGAGATCAGTGAGAGCAAAGCACCCCCCGCCCTGCCGGTTCCCCTGCACACGCCCCATCGCATTCGTACCATGCAAATGCGTGCATTTCAGCAGCCGGACAAGGTTATTCTCTGTTTACTCTGCTCTTTCCTCAATGTCAAAGGATAAAAGGAGGGCGGCAGCATGAGTCTGGCGGAAAACACAGGTGGGAAGCAGGAGCGTATTTCCTTCACCCTGTTCACCAAAGACAAGGGCATTCTGACCAAGCGCATGAAGCTGGCGGACGGCGAGCTTGTCAAAGATGCCTCTGAATGCCGGATGAGCAAGGGGCGGGCGGAAACAGTCACCCTTGCTCCGGCGCAGTTTGGAGCCTTCCTGCAAGGACTGAAGCAAAACCAAGCCATAGCGCACGGCATCTGCCGCCACAGCAAGGCCCTGATTTTTGCCTCGACCGTCTGAAAAACAGCATGGGTTTTGCAGAGTCAAAAGGCTGCCATTTTGACATGCGAAAGGGATCCCTTTTGATTCTCAAGCAACCTGCATTTATCAAGGTGTGCGGTTGTCTCTTTTGATAAAGAACAACCTGTTGTTGTCAGGATGTCAGCCATGCCTGTCGCATACTATGACGGCGCGCCGGTGGACAGAATCCGGGCTATGGACGGGGCCAGCAGCCTGCGCGGGCGGCGGCTGGCTGTGCATCTGATGATGCAGGACAAGGTGGGGCTGGAGTTCTTCAGCAATCCCATTCTGCGGGATCAGGGCCTTGGCTCCCGGATGCTGGCCGCATGGCCGACAAGCACGGCGGGCGGCAGGGCATACAGCGCGGTCAATGTCCTTGAGACAGTAGGAGTGCAACGTCTTCATGAGCGTATCGAGGCTTTGCTTGCCCACAGCAACAAGCAGGAATTGCAGCCGCCTGCAATGACTTTGAGCCATGAGGCAAAGCAGGCATGGGTGGAATTCTACAATCAGGTTGAGGCGGAAACAGGCCCGAAGCAGACCCTTGAGCCGGTGCGCGGGCTGTGACGAACAAGGCGGCGGAACACGCGGCCCGGATAGCTGGCACAGTGCAGCTCTTTGAAGACCCGGCAGCAGTTAAGGTTGAGGCTTGGGCCATGCAGTATGGCGTTGAAGCTATGGCATGGTATCTGGATGAGGCCCTGCGGATTTGCGGCGCATCTGCTGGATGCGGAAAGGGTGCTGCGCTGGATTCATGAGAGCGGGCTGAAGACAGCCGCCTTGCCGGACATGTACCGGTGCGCTCGGCAGGAACGGCGCGAAAGGCGGTGGAGACGCTGAAGGCGCACAACCACCTGCTGGAGCCGCAGCTTGCGGCAGGAGAGAAAAAGCCTGCTGTCACCTGCCAGAGCGGAAATAAAAGCCGCGAATGGTGGGAGGTTCACCCGGAATCAGACAGCAGCTTTTTGGCGGACTGATTCTTTTGCAGAGGCAAAAACGCTGCTAAAGTCGCTAAACCTGCTAACGTTGCTGATATTGCTAAATATCTGCTTGCTAACCTTTTGCTATAGCTGTAGCGATATAAAAAGATCATATTATATCGTTCTGAAAAAGCTCCTCAACCGAGCATCGATATTTTTTTCTGAGAGCTTTTGCCTGCGCCCATTTATGCTCAATCGGATTAAGATCAGGAGAGTAAGGTGGCAGGAATTCAAGTTCATGTCCACAT
>NZ_JBLWEO010000067.1:0-17830 GCF_048287395.1 Candidatus Electronema sp. PJ
CCGCTCTCTGCGCCGCCATGCGCAAGCTCGTTCATCTCTGCTTCGGCGTGCTGAAAACACGCCTTCCTTACCAGCCAAATTATCCGCCGTCTTGCCTGGCAGGAGGTCTTTCCTCTTGACAGGCAAGACGGTATCTACGCAGGGCATCATCTCCCGTAGGGGCAGGCCCCTGTGCCTGCCCTGCTTATGCTCAATTTCCGAGAGGTAGGTTGCAATGGCTCAGGCAGCGGAGGGACGAAACGAAAGCGGATTATTGCGTGTGCTGACACTGGATGGCGGCGGCGCAAAGGGCTTCTACACCCTAGGTGTTCTGAAGGAGATCGAGGTAATGGTCGGAGGAGGGCTGCATGACAAGTTCAACTTGGTTTTCGGGACCAGCACGGGCGCGATCATCGCGTCACTGATCGCGCTAGGCCACAGCGTCGACTCCATCTTGGAGTTATACCGTAAGCACGTGCCTGCCGTGATGTCGCAGAAGACCGCTACGACAAGGTCGGCGGCCTTGATGAAGCTAGCGAGTGAGGTCTTCGGCGATGCAACATTCAGTGACGTAAAGACGGGCATCGGGATCATCACAGCCAAGTGGCTGACAGAGCGCCCGATGATCTTTAAGGGCAGTGTAGCGCAGGCGCACGGTCGTGTTGGCACGTTTGCACCTGGCTTCGGCGTGAGTATCGCTGATGCTGTCAAGGCATCTTGCTCGGCATATCCGTTTTTCGAGCGAACGATTGTAAAAACCTCCATGGGTGAGGACATCGAGCTAATCGACGGCGGGTATTGCGCAAACAACCCGACGCTATACGCGATCGCCGATGCGGTAAAGGCTCTTCGGTGTGAGCACAAGAATATTCGGTTGGTGAGCGTTGGCGTGGGCACCTACCCCGAGCCAAAACCAAGTCTGAAGATGTGGCTCGCGAAGAAGTGCCTTGTCAGCGTCCAGCTGCTACAGAAGACTCTGGAGATCAACACGCAGTCGATGGACCAGCTTCGGCAGATTCTCTTCCATGACGTGCCGACCATCCGAATCAGCGACTCATACGTCACGCCTGAGATGGCGACCGATCTACTGGAGCACGACCTCAAGAAACTGGGTATCCTGTTCCAGCGCGGACGGGAGTCGTTCGCGTCGCGGGAGAATCAGCTTCGCGAGTATTTGATGTAGCCAAGGAGAGAACATGCCAATTCCAGAATCGCAACTCGAAACGTGGTCCCATCAGGGATCTATCACTCAGTCGAGCAACACGTACAACACAATCAAGAACGTCTTGGAGGCCAGCACCACGCCGTATGCCGACAAGAACTTCAAGGTATTTCTCCAAGGCTCGTATGGCAACGACACGAACATCTACGCCGAAAGCGACGTGGACATTGTCATCCGGCTCGATGATTGCTTTCAGAGCGATCTGTCTACGCTAACCGAGGAGGAGAAGGCTGCGTACAAGTCAGCGTTTAGTGATGCCACGTACACGCACGTCGACTTCAAACGCGATGTCCTGTCAGTTCTCACAGAGCAATACGGGGCAGCGGCGGTAAAGGCTGGCGACAAAGCTATTGCAATTGATGCCAGTGGCTCGCGCCGAAAGGCAGACGTGATCGTCGCAATTCAATTCCGCCGCTACTTCAAGTTCCGGTCATCGAACGACTCCGAGTACGTCGAAGGCATTTGCTTCTGGAACGGCAAGGGCGAAAGGATCGCGAACTATCCGAAGCAGCACTCGGCCAATCTGACGGCGAAGCACCAAAACACTTCGAGATGGTTAAAGCCGCTCGCCCGTGTGTTCAAGAACATGCGCAGCCGAATGGTCGATGATGTCTTGATCAAGGCGGGCGTGGCACCGTCGTACTATATCGAAGGTCTCCTCTACAACGTGCCAAATGAAAAGCTTACGTCCAACTACCAAGAGTGCGTAGTGAATACGTTGAACTGGTATCGACAGGGTGCCTCAAAGCCCGATCTCGTCTGCGCCAACGAGCAGTATTACCTGCTGCGTGACGGACAGCACACCTGCTGGAATCAAGCGAATTGCGACGCGTTTGTTGAGGCCGCAGTTAAGTTGTGGAATGAATGGTGATAAAGTTTTGCTTAGTTGTCTGCGTCAAACCGCAATGCCGCATAACACATTCCAGCTAACGGCCTTGGCAGGACGCGTCTGAACTTCAACGTTAGCCAAGCAGGTATACTTGAGCGCAACGAAAGCTGACTCATCTTGCCTGCTTTCGCTGCGCTTCCTCAGACCTGCGCCTCCCCCCTCACCCCATCTTCACATCCAGCACATCCACCAGCCTGCCGTCGTACTCGTTGACAACCAGCGTCTTCAAGGCGGCGTAGTTCTCCACCTTGATGCTCAGGCTGCTCACTGCCGAGCCACTGAAGCCGGGCAGCACGAATTCCCCGTTCCCGGTGGCCGGGACGATCATGCCCTGTGCGCCGCCGTCCTGCATGTCAATCAGCTTGAAGGCCAGAATGTCGTCCTGCACGTTGTCCGAAGTTCTGGTGAAACCTCTGCGTGACGGCGATGCCCGGATGCGGAGTCAATATTCGCTGGACTGCTCTGCCGGACTTGCGCATCCTGACCTTGGACAGGCTTTGCTGATTTGAGCGCATCTCGGCGCGGCAGCGCATTGAAGATGCAGGCAATGAACGACTCATCACAATGATCAGATGCTGGTTGTTCAGAACAAGGTTGAAGGGCTGCGCATTGTCACTGACGACAGCCGGATCAAACTGTACGACCTTTAACTCGCCCAGCCCATCTCGTAGCAACAGCTTTCTGCCCCCCTTTGTGTTGCCACATTGTTCCCCTCCCACTTGCAGAACCTGTCCCCTTGCGGCTGGGTAATTTTTATCCAGCTGCCCCCTCTTGTTGAGTAAAAAGTATCCAGCCTGCTCTTCTGAGACAAAAAATTTTCTTTATCCCTGAAGAAGAGAGCAGTGTCAGAATAGGCCTTTGCAGAATTTTTCAGCGTAGCTGACGAAATTGGCGCGGTTTTTGCATTAGTGAAGGAAGGATACAGCCTGCCCGTAAAAAAGTTATACTCAGCCACAAAGAAGTTGTACTTGGCAGAAGAGGAGTCTGGCTTGGCCAAACTGCTTTTCTGTTCAATAGCAAAGGAGTTTTGCCGAGCCGCAAAGCAGTTTTGTTTGGCAGAACTCCTTTCTTGATGAGCCGGAAAGGAGTTGGATCTCGCCAAACTCCTTTCATAGTCGGCAAAAAAGGAGTTTGGCTCGGCAGCAAAGGAATGCGGCTTGGCCAGAAAGAAGTTCTAGCTCGCCACAATGATTCGCAACCAGGCTTTGGATGGTTGCAAGTTCTGGTTCAACAAGAAAACCATGCTTTTTTTAGAAGGGAATCTCATGGCCTTGCCTGGCAAGACCTCAGCAGTCATTACCTATGCGCGGGAACGCGCCGCTCGCCTCAAGGCGATCAATCCTGCTTTGGATTTGGGCAATGGTCTCACTATCAGGGGGTTTGAGGCCCTGATTGCAGCGGCCCAAATCTCGCTTGATATCTGCCACTCTGTCCAGCCTGCCCAGTTGGAAGAGGCCCGCAGAAATTTCGAGGCAGCAGAGACGCAGCTTTACCTCCTGACAGCGCGGATGCTGGCCGCAGTTGGGGAGAAGTACGGCCAAGACAGCAAGGAATACGAGATGGCAGGCGGTAGGCAAGCGAACGAAATTGCTTATCACCCAGCCAAGACCGAGGAGGAAAGGGAGGGCAGGGTATAATTTGGGAACAATGGGGAAAAGACACGGAAACGGCAGCTGATTTTCTACTCATCAATGATGCAACTTGAGACCGGAGAAAAAACAATGGATAAGCATGAGTTGATTGAAACGTTACGAAGCGCGATGCGCTCCCATAAACAATGGGTGAGCAATGCCCTGGCCTTGATTGAGGGTGTTCCTCTGGAAAAAGAAAAAGTGCCGGTTAATGCAACCGAGTGTGCATTTGGCAGATGGTACTACAGCGAAGGGCAGAAGCTCAAAAAAATTAATGGGATTAAAGAAATAGAGCCATTGCACGATGCTTTACATCGAACCTACATGGAAATCTTTGCCATTCTCTTTGGCGAGGTCAACGAGCCGTCGTTTTTCAGCAAGCTCTTTGGGCTTTCTCAGAAGATTGCTGCCGAGAAACGAGAAGCGGCAATGGAAAAATATAATCTTTTGCAGGATCAATCCGAGATGATCATCAAGCACTTGGAGCAGCTGGAGCGAGTAATTACTGCGATGGGCGAAACACAATTGGCCATGTATCTGGAATAAGAGGGCGCAGGCCAGGTCATTGAGGACAAGCAGGGGCGGAACGATGCGTCTGCCCCTGCGGGCAAGGCATGGATGGCAGCGGCAGTTTGTTGAATGATAAGCAAGAGAGCAGTTTGAGAGAGGAGAAAACTAGTGAATAACAAGGATGTAGTTTCGGCATTACAAAACGCGGTGCGCACCCATAAACAATGGGTGATCAATGCGCTGGCCTTGATTGAGGGCGTTCCTCTTGATCAAGACAAAGTGCCGGTCAAGGCAACTGAGTGTGCGTTTGGCAAATGGTACTATGGCGAAGGGCAAAAGTTAAAGAAGGCCAGTGGGTTTAAAGAAATAGAGGAGTTGCACGCCAGATTGCATACAACCTATATGGAAATAGTTGCCCTGCTCTTTGGCGAGGAAAAGAGAGCGGCGGGTTCCACCGGACTGCCTGGGCTTGCGCCTGAGATCACAGCAGAAAACCGGGCGGCAGCAATGGCAAAATATCATCTTTTGCAGGAACAATCCGAGCTGATCATCAAGCAATTGGAGCGGGTTCAGAAGATGATTACAACGATGTATATCCATTAACCGTTGAATTGGGATGAATTATCCTAAATCACCCTCATCTCGGAATACAAAAGGCGGGCCTATGTGTCCGCCTTGCTGTTTTAAGGCGGCAGGTTAATCGGGGGCAGACATAGGGGTCTGTTCCTGTATTTCATCAAAAAACGTATGGAGAATTAGTTATGAAAAAGCGTATGAAGTTCTTTCTTCTTCCGGCGGCATTCCTTTTGTCTGGCCTCACTCCTGTAAACAGTCATGCCTATAGAAGCATGGAAAATGCTATTTCGTGGGCGGAAGATCAAATTGGAAGTGGTGCTTACAATGACGGAACGTATAATTATTGTTGGATTTTTACAAGGGATGCTTACCACGCTACAAAAATTCCTGGTGTTGGAAGCGCAATAGAGGCTTGGAAGTATAATGGCAATTTGCTTGGCGCAAGGCATACAGACCGCAATATTCCTAGAGGAGCATTTGTCTTTTTTGCCGCGACTTCATCAAATAGCTATGGCCATGTTGGATTATATATTGGTGGCGGACAAATGATCCATGCTTGGCCTAAAACAGTACGCCCAGGCAGTGTTGATTCTGGTGGACAATATCTTGGATGGCGATGGCCAACTGCTTGGACACCGGACCAAGAATCCGGTTTAGGAGGTGGCACCTCCACTGACCCCACTGATCCACCCGCTTCCGGCAGTTTGCCCGACTTCATCACCAATAAAGTCACCATAGGTAACGAAGGTGGCGGTAAAGAAAAGTACACTTGGAAGATAAACGAGACTGCCTACGTCCATTCTTGGACAGACAACATTGGTACTAAGGACTGGGAAGGCAGTGCCAAGAAGATAAAAGTACCTTTCTATCTCTCCAAGGGCAAGAAGAAGGACAGTAGCTCTGAATGGGTGCGCGTAGGCCGCGAGGAAATCAAGAAAGATCACCTTGACGTGAAGGACAAGCCCAAGCGCGAGAAGATTATCTTCAATATCCCGCAATGGGCGGCGGCTGGCTACATTTACCCAGGCCAGACCTACAACTTCGTGGTCTGCGCTGATCGTCCGAAAGACCAGGACAACGGCGACGGGGATGTGAAAGAAATACACAAGTCGAACAACTGCTCGACTCCGGCGGTGTTCTACGTTGATTACGGCCCAGCCCGCAATGTTGACCTGATCAGCAACAACTTGACCCTGACTGGCGGCAAAACCGCGCTTCAGGCAGGCGAGAGCTACGGCCTTCAGGCAGAACTCTCCAACATTGGCACGGAATACCCCTGGAATGGCTGCCGTACCAGCTATGAAATCAAAGGGCCGGGCACAGGCGACGTTTGGCAGAAGGTGACAGATGAGGGTTCCACCTTGGCCCAGCTTGCGCCGAACTCCACTAAGGTCGAGGTGATCGACGAAAGCCGGGGATTGAAAGCCCCGTCGGTCGGTGGCGATTATGTCTTCCGCGCCTGCGCTGACTATGAACAGGCTATCCCGGAGACTGACGAGGGGAACAACTGCACAGCAGAGCTGCCGATTACGGTGACAGCTCAACCAGCCTGCGTTATTCTTAATCCAATGGCGAGCCTACCTGCCACAGGCAGCTTCGATTTGGCAGCAACATCCATTGAATTCCCTGACACTATCAAACAGGGAGACGAAATGCACCCTAAAGCCCAGCTATGCGGGGTTTCTGGAGTATCTCCAAAGACACGGGCAATGTGGGCCTATGCTAACTGCGATGGCACCGGCTTTACGCCCTTTGACGGCGACACTGATGACGGCCTTTCTGAGGGACAGTGCGTGACGGAAGAGAACAAAGAGGGCGATGACTTGGCCAACATGCCTCCAGGCAGGTATGTGATGTATTTCATCGCCAATGGTGAAACCCAAGTGTCGGAATCAGATCACAGCAACAACGTTCAGGGCAAAGAATTTGTTGTTGAGTAGCTTCAGTCTTTAAGGCAGCCCTGAATCCCCTCGCCCCGGATTCAGGGCGTTTGCTTTTCCCTTCTTCCAAGAAGAGGCTTTGAGGCTTCCTGGCGAAGATTATCACCAAGAAGAGAGACGTTAAAGCAGATTTGCCACAGCAGATAAGGGCTGGCAGGCTAAACAGAAGAACGTTGCTCGTCCACCGAGGTTTTCCCGGTGAATCTTCTGTCCGCAAACAGGGCAAGGCTGATCTTTCTTGCCATACACTGCGAATTGAAGCTGAAAATGGCCAGCTTGACCACTGGAGCCGAGGAAATCACTGATTGTTGAGCCGCCTGCTGCTATCGCTCGATTCAGAATGGCAACGGCGCAGGTCGTAATGCGTTGCCACTGTTCCGCGTTCAGGAGATTTACGGGAACTTGTGGATGCACACCAGCCGCGAACAGGGTTTCATTGGCGTAGATATTGCCAATACCGCTGATCTGCCGCGCATCCATAAGAAAGGTCTTGACCGGCTGCTTGCGTTGCCCGGCCAAGCGAGCCAAGTTAGCCGCAGTGAAATCCGGGCCAAAAGGCTCCAGCCCTTGGCGCAGGCTGAAGGCCTCTTCCAGTTGCGCGGCCTGCTTGCTTGGCCAGACCGTGACACTGCCAAAACGGCGGGCATCATGTAAGCGCAGCTCCAGGCCATTGTTGAGGAGTAAGCCGAGGTGGTCGTGGGTAGCCCGCGCTGTTGCTCTGGGGAAGATACCTAATCTGCCGGTCATGCCAAGATGCAGCATCAGCACGCTGGCATTGTTCATGCGGATGAGTAAATACTTTGCCCGGCGGTCAATAGCAATAACCGTGCTGCCGCAGATGCACTCATCGAGCAAGTTCACAGGCATGGGTAGGCGCAGCTGCTTGCCTGACCAGAAGACGGCGGTAATGTTTTGCTCTAGGAGATGAGGAAGCAGTCCCAAACGGGTGACTTCTACTTCGGGGAGTTCAGGCATGGTTATTGGTTATGGTCAAAGCTAACACATAAGGGGAAAGATCATACACCATCGCCGACTGTTGTAAGTACCCCTGCACCGCGCACTCAAATTGCCAAACGTGTTCCCGAACAGCAATGATCCGCTCGACTGTTATGCCTGCAAAGATTCCCGGCTGATCTGTGAGCACACTCTTTTTCACAGCCTCCTTTACTGCCCAGAGCATGGTCAGTGCAGTTTCTTCGCTACCGAGCTTTGGCTGCTGGGCAAGAAGTTCCAGTTCAGTAGCTGCGGCAAAATAGCCAGTCAAGGAAGGGAGCTTATCGGATATCTCCTGAAGATCAATGCCGCAGCTGGCCCCCTGCACAGCTAAGGCAGCAGCATAGCTGCCACTGTGGGTGATGGAAAGTGCTGCGCTGCTTTTTGCTGCACCGCTCACCATTGGCCTGCCGTGTTCATTAGGGAGGATGGTCAACTGCTGGAAGGCCTCTGGTTCATGCAGAGTGAGCAAAGCGGTTTTGGCTGCGACTCTTCCGCCCAGCCATTCCCGCCGCCGTTTGGGATAACGGAACCTCTGCAAGAACTCCCGCTCGGCCTCGGAAAGCAGCAGCTCGGCCTCGTGCTCCTGAAGCTGATCAAGATCAACTAAAGCGACACGCTGTTGGGCATCAGCATAAAGACGGCCCCAAGCGCAGGGGATTGGGAAAAAAGACTCAAGCAGCGGCGCAGTATTTTCTGGGTAAGTATTGGTTGTGATCTTCATAGTAGGCAGTATAATAACATCCCTGATAGCCCTTTCCAGAAAACTTCCGTACAACGGTGAACCAGATGCCACTGAATGACATAACCACGTTTGATTACAGCATTGCCGCTCTCCTGACATTCTTTCTCCTGCGCGGCCTTTGTATCGGCTTTGTCCGGCAGCTGGCAGCTACTGTGGCCCTGGTTGGCAGTTACTGGCTGGCTGGGGAATATGTCAGCCAAGTTATCCCCTATGTGCAGCAATTCATTGAGCGGCCTGGCGCGGTCTTTCTGGTCAGCTTTGGTGGCCTGTTTCTCCTCTTCGCCTTGTTTTTCACCCTCATCGGTCACTGGCTGCACAATGTTCTGGAGGTCAATCTGCTGGGCTGGCTCAACCGTATCACTGGGGGGATCTTGGGCGTAGTTCGAGGAGCCTTGGTGACAGTGCTGCTGTACATGTTTCTCGCTGCTGTGCTGCCGTCCGCGCATCCGTTGTTTGAGGGTTCAGTGGCTGTTCCCTATCTGAACCAAGGCGCAGAGATCATCCGCCAGTTTATCCGCGATGTCGGTGTTCGTAATGATCTCAAGCCAAGACCCGCGCAGAAGGCTAACGCGCAGGAGAAGAAGCCCAGCAAAACGCAGGCTCCTGCTGAGACGAAGAAGGTAGAATCAACAACGATCCCTGATCAGGTTGAACCTATCACCCCGCCCGTGCCAGAGCAACAAAACAGCCAAGGGCCAGTGAAGCGTTAATTACTCATGTTACGCAGCTACTCTACAGATAGGAACCTCAGAGTTTTAGCCAGAGGAGCCTCGGACTCTTTGACACTGCGTAACGTGAGTTAGTTATCCAGCAAAGCAGCGGCGACCTCAGCCTGGGTCAGCAGCCAGTCGCCGTCCTGCTTCTTCATGGTCAACTTGACCGGAGCCGTCACCTCTGCGGGAGGCGGTTGGCCCGTCTGCTTTTGCAGCACAACCTTGCTCTGGACTACAGCCTCGCCTTTGGCCGGGAAGGTAATGTCCATCTCCTCAAAAGTAACGGTCAGCACCTCGTAGCGGTCACGGTAATGCATCAGATAGATGATGGCCATGTCCCTTTCCACTGATTCGGCGTACTTGTTGCGCTCAGGAACGACCAAGGTGCAGTTGTCTGCCAGCACAGCCTTGACCTCCCGCATCTTGAGGGCGGTTTCCATAGTGCTTTCCTGCCGATTCTTTTTGCCTATCTCCCAGCTTAACCCAATAAGCTGGCGTTTAATCACCTGCTTGTCAGAGAAATACCAGCAAAGCCAGCTGATCAGGATCAGGGCCAGGGCTATGCCGATGACCATAGGTTTGCGCTTCGTCAACAGTTCGTTGGCTGAAACCATAGTTTGCCTCCAGGATGATAGGGAATCTTATGCAACACTGTACCTGTTCAGCAAAAGAGCTGCAATGACTGGGGCAACAATTTACCAAAGCACAACACAGTGAGCAGCAATGGGCAGTTCTTCTCAACTATCAAACACCCAAGGAGGCAACCAATGAAGACCATAAATCCATCCCTTGCTGTTGGGCTGCTGAGTGCTACGCTGGCCGCCCCTGTCTCCACGTCCGCAGGGTTTTATGTCATTCCAGTTGGTGCAAACAATGGCCCAGCCCCAGCTTGCTCGCCAATCCCTAAAACTGGCCAGACCGAATGTACTTGGGATAATAATGGTGCTTGGGAATGGGATGCCAGCTGTACGCAACCAACCCGTCCTCCAGGGCAAGATGGCGAACTGAAAAAGGGCGCAGAGTTGCCCAGTCCCCGCTTTACTGATAATGGCGATGGAACTGTAACAGACCAGTTCACTGGTTTGATCTGGCTGAAGAATGCAAACTGCACGGAGTTCTTCAGCGGTGATGTCACTGGAGAGAACACCCGTTCCTGGAGCAATGCGTTATCTGCGGCCAATCAGCTGGCGCAGGGTTTCTGCGGTCTGGCTGATAATTCCATAGCAGGGAACTGGCGGCTACCGAACAGAAACGAGCTGCTCAGTCTTATCCATCTTGGTTATACTAATCCTGCTCTCAGTAATGCGACTGGGAATGACAAGTGGAGCGATGGTAATCTCTTTTCCAGCGTAGCATCGGGTTACTACTGGTCATCTAGTTCTTATGCTGCTAATCCTGCCCAGGCTTGGTATGTGAACTTCAACTACGGACAAGCTGGCAACAATGCTAAGACGAACAACTACCGTGTCTGGCCTGTACGCAACGGACAATAGGAGAAGAAATGGAGATTCGCACGTTCTCTGATCGGCAGACGCTGGTCAACGAGCTGGCAGAGCAGATTGTGGCTGGCTTGCGCACAGACATTGCTCAACAAGGCCGAGCAAGCCTCGCAGTGTCTGGCGGCTCGACACCGCTGCCGCTGTTTGAGCGTTTGGCAGAGCTGGAACTTCCTTGGCAGCACGTGGTCATCACGCTGGTGGATGAACGCTGGGTTGCGCCGTCGTCTCCAGATGCTAATGAACAGCTTGTCCGCAAGCATTTGTTGCAAAGACAGGCCGCTGCCGCCACCTTTATTGGCCTGAAAACCGCAGCAAGCACCGCAGAGGAAGGTGTGGCGGAGTGCGCAAGCCGTTTGCAGGAGATCCCGCGACCTTTCACCGCAGTCATCCTGGGCATGGGCAATGACGGCCACACCGCCTCGCTCTTTCCCTGCGCAGCGCAGCTTGCCCAGGCTGTGGATATGAATTGCGGCCAGAGGTGCCTTGCGCTCAGGCCGCAGACTGCGCCCTATGAGCGAATGAGTTTGACCTTGCCCGCCATTTTAGAGGCGAAAAAGCTCATTCTCCACATCACCGGGCAGGACAAGAAGGCCGTACTGGAAAGAGCATTGGCTGCTGGCCCGCCCGAAGAAATGCCGATCCGCTTTATCCTCCGCCAGCAAACCGTGCCGGTCGCGGTGTATTGGGCACCGTAGAACCTTGACCGCTGCAAGCTGTTTGTACACGTGTAAATGGAGCATTCAGACGTTTGTAGCGAGCTTTTGGACGAGTAAAAGCTGCTTGGGGGAACATCCAAAGGTGCTAAGACGATATCCACCCAATGCTGATGACTAGCTCCAGTCCTTGGATGCGCTGAACCCTTACGTCCCCGGCACCACATCCAGTATATCCACCACTCTGCCAACATAGTCTGTCCTGACCATATTCAGTAGGGCAGCGTAATCATTGACGGTGAGTTCTAAATCCTTCAGTGGTGATCCAGTGTAACCAGGCAAAGTGTATGCGCCGTTACTACTCACCCTGACCGCATCGCCTGTACTGCCGCCTTCGGTCATGTCAAGCAGACTGAAACCTGGCTGCCTTCAATTAGGATTCCTTGATCTCCTCGTTCTTCGCCAGACGCGCGTTCAGCTCCTCCAGCTTGTCCAATTCCGCCTCCACGTCAATCAGCTCGTTGAGCGGCACCACCACCTCAACGCCGCTCACTAAGCGCATGACCGGCATCATCAGGCACTGCGCCGGACTCTGGCCTCGCTTTCGGAGACACTCTGGTCACTCCTGTGGAGACACTACGCTGACTCTCATGGAGTCACTCTGCTGACTCAGGTGGAGTCACTATAGTGTCTCAGGGGGAGATACTCTGCTGACTCGGGTGGAGTCACTCTGCTGACTCGGGTGGAGTCACTCTGCTGACTCTTTGAGGAGATACTCTGGTGTCTCCTGCGAAGAGCTACGCCTCTCCGCCCTTTCCTTGCGCCGCTTGCCGCGCTGCCCGCACCCGTGCCAATCCCTTGCGGTATTCTTCCAGTTTGGGATGGTCAATAGTCTCCGCGATCTGCACGGCTTGGCTGATGTATTCATCTGCCTTGGCCAAGTCGCCTATGTCTTCATAGGTGAGTCCAAAGTTCCAGCGGCTTTGCGCCTCTCCTGCCTTGTCACCGAGCTGCTGACATATTGATAAATCTTGTTTGTAATATTCCAACGCCTTTGTAGTATCGCCTTTCATGCGATATACCGTGGCGATATTGTTATATGTTATGCCTTCTCTGGTTTGGTCGCCAACTTTTTTACTGATAGGGAGACACTTCTCGTAATATTCTAAGGCTGTCTTGTAATCGTTTTGATTGTAATAAACCATTCCAATATTATTAAGAGTCATGCCTTCTCCCTCTTTGTCTCCAATCTCTTGCATTATTGTTAGGCTCTTCTGGAATTGCTCCAAAGCCTGCTTGTACTTGCCCTGCTGTCGATAAATATCTGCCATGTTGTTTAATATCCAACCTTCCCCTTCCTTATGTTGCAGCTCACGGGCTATTGACAGGCTTTGCTTGGCCCACGCCAAAGCCTTTTCCTGTTCCCCGCACCTATCGTAGGTGTATCCAAGACTATACAAAGACCACATTTCATCATCTCGGTCGCCTGACTGACGGGCCGCAGTCAGTCTCATACCTACAGCAGTCAGCTTTTCTGTCCAATGTCCCTGCCGGTCTAGATAAGTGTTGATTGCTTCAGCTAAGTCACGAACCTGCTTCCACAGGCCGCTATTCAGGCAACTCTCCAGTAATCGCAGGCATTGCATCTGTTCTTTGTCCAGACGGGCATACCCCGCCGCTCCGCGAGCACTCTCCTTTTCTGCCAATGCAGTGTAGTGCGCAGCAAGCCGTTGGCATACTCCGGTCAGTTCAGCACTTGAAACCGCATGTTCAGGCATTTGCAATGGCCTCCCACATGGTTTTGGCATGAACTGTCAGGAGCGCGTGCATCTGAAAGCGCACCTCGCCATCCTCCTGATACGGCTCCAGCAGGCCGCGCTTCTCCAGCTCGCGGATTGCCGGACGCGGATCATCAACACCCCACGCAGCCGCTATGGCAGCACGATCAAAGGTTGCCGGTTTAGGTGCAAAGACTCCCAAGAAAGCAAACTGCTTCTGGGTCAGCGCATCAAGACGGTCTGTGCTTTTCCGCAGCAGAACCGCCACGGTGGGCGTGGTCTGGCTGGACAGATCAGTGCAATCTGCGGGCGCGTCTTCTTGCAGCAGACGAGTGCCTTCAGCCAGCTCGTCCAGTAACTCCTTGACTCCCCATCCCATCTTAGCTTCGGCTTTGAGTAGTCTGCCAGCAACCTGTAGGGCCAGCGGCAGCCCTTCCAGCTCTTGCACCAGCCGCCGCACACCCTCCTGATCCTGCGCCACTGAATCAGGCGAAAGCTCGCAGATCAGTTTGATAGAAGCCTCCTCGGTCAGCTTTTCGATGAGGTACACCGCCTTATCTGGCAGACCGAGCTTCCGAGCCACATCAGGTTCACGGTTGGTGAGCAGCGTCCGGCACAACTGCCCGCCGACAAGGAAAGGCTGCGCATCGGCGGCTTGCCACACGTCATCTATGATCAGCAGCATCCGGCGGTCGCGCAGCAGCCCGGCAAGCCGGTTCTGCCGCTCTTCAATGCGCTGATACCGCTGTGGGTCATCACCAAAGGCAAGCAGCCATTGCCCTAATCCTGCCAAGGGATTCGGCGACATGCCCAAGGCCGTCCACAGCACGCCATCAGGGAACGCCTTCTTCACTTCGGCATCATGCGCCATAGCTGCGGCCAGCGTGGTCTTGCCAATGCCGGGCCATCCCCGCACACTGGTGATCAGCGTTGTTGACGGCTCGCCAAAGAGACGCTGCCGCAGCGCGGCCATGTCATTGTCACGACCAATGAACAGGTTGGGCGCAGAGGGCAGGAGGCTGGGAATGATGGGCGGCGGAGCCGAAGCAGCATAATACTGCTCAATGTTGATATTCCCGCTGCCTGCGACAATATTGCTATCCCCCTTCATATCCTGATTGATATTCACTTGCTTGCCGATGGCCTCATCCCCTTGAGCAATGTTCTGCTCACCTCTGCCGCTGTTGTCAAAGGTCTGCCCCATGTCCGCCCTCATTGGTTTGAATTTGGTCAGCAATGTGTCCAATCATACCAGAATAGCTGGTCTTTCGCCAGCAGCTCTTCAAACTAAGGCTTCCTGGGTGTTGTTCATAGCTGGAGACCTTGCTGCCCTTCTTCTTTCTGTGTACAATGAAGAAATGGCGCACTGCTGGGTGATGTTGCCCTGCGGGGGCAGGTGCGGAATTCTTTGCATGGAGGCGCAATGATCATGAACAGCAGGATGAATATGATCTACTGGAAGTCTGAGAGGTTCTGGCTGGGCAAGCTGCTTGAGCACCCGGAAATCATGACGCAGGGAGAGACGCTGGAAGAGCTGGAGGCAAATATAAAAGAGGCATACCTGTTGATGGCGATGGACGAAGTGCCTGAAGACTACCAGACTAAAGAAATAGTTGTATGAAGAGGAAGGAGTTCATCAGATATCTGGAAAGTCATGGCTGCCTCCTCCTTCGTCATGGAGCGAACCACGATATCTATCTGAATCCGAACAATGGCAACAAGCAGCCCGTGCCAAGGCATTCCGAGATAGATGATCAGCTTGCAAGGCACATTCGGAAACATCTTGCCCTGTAGGCTGGTTGCAAGGGCAGGCAACATACCTGCCCCCTCCTTTCTCCTCTACCTACCCTTCCCCAACCTCTCCCTCGACTCCTCGTTCTTCGCCAGACGCGCGTTCAGCTCCTCCAGCTTGGCCTGCTCCTTGGCAACTACGTCCGGCGGGGCATTGCTGAGGAAGTTGTCATTGCCCAGCTTGCCGCGCACCCGCTGCAAGTCCTGCTCCAGCACCTTGCGCTCGCGGGCCAGCTTGTCCAGCTCGGCATCCACGTCAATCAGCTCCTTGAGCGGCACCACCACCTCAACGCCGCACACCAAGGCGTGACCGGCATCATCAGGCACCGCGCCGGATTCCGCAATCTCCAATGCTTCAGCGCGGGTCATAGCGCAGATGGAGCCGCTGAAGGAGCGCAGCAACTCGCGCTTGCCTGCGTCCGGGCAGATCAGCACGGCCTGCACCTTCGCGCTCGGATGCACGTCCGCCTCGCTGCGGATAGTCCGAATCGCGGTGATGACTTCCATCAGCAGCTGCATGGACTGCTCGGCCTCGGCGTTCTCCCAGAGAGGTCTTTCTTCGGGGAACGGCTCCAGCATGATGGTGCCGCGTGTGCCCGGCAGCTGGCTCCAAATCTCCTCGGTGACAAAGGGGCAGATCGGATGCAGCATTTTCAGGATATGCTCCAGCACGCAGAGTAGCACGCCACGTGCCTGCTCCCGCGCCGCTGCGTTGTCGCTGAACAAATCCGCCTTGATCCACTCCACGTACCAGTCGCAGAACTCGTGCCAGGTGAACTGGTAGATGGCCGAGGCGATCAGGTTGAAGTCGTAGCCGTCCAAGGCCTTGCGCACGTCGAGGATGGTGGCGTTGGTGCGGCTCAATATCCAGCGGTGCGGCAGGGCAAGATCAGCAGGACTGTCCGCCACCGCAACAATACCCGGCTCGCTCTCCTTGATGTGCATCTGGGCGAAGCGGGCCGCATTCCACAGCTTGTTGATGAAGCGGCGGTAGCCATCAATGCGCTCCTCATCCATCCTGATCTCACGGCCCTGCGCGGCAAAGGCGGTGAGCGTGAAGCGGAAGGCATCGGTGCCGTATTGCTTGATCATGTCCAGCGGGTCAATGACGTTGCCGGTGGACTTGGACATCTTCTTGCCCTGCTTGTCGCGCACGAGGGCGTGCAAATACACGTCGCGGAACGGCACCTCGTCCATGAAGTGCAGGCCCATCATCATCATCCGCGCTACCCAGAAGAAGAGGATGTCGAAGCTGGTGATCAGCACCGAGGTGGGGTAAAAGGTCTGCAACTCCTGGGTGTTCTCCGGCCAGCCAAGGGTGGAGAAAGGCCAGAGGGCGGAGCTGAACCAGGTGTCTAAAACGTCGTGCTCCTGCTCCAGATAGGGCTTGCCGCAGCGGGTGCAGAAGGTCGGCTCCTCGCTGGCGACGATCAGCTTGCCGCATTCGAGGCAGTTCCACGCCGGGATGCGATGGCCCCACCAGATTTGCCGCGAGATGCACCAGTCGCGAATGTTGTCCATCCACGCATAAAAGGTGTTGTACCACGTGTCGGGGTAGAGCCTGATGCGGCCCTCGCGCACAGCGGCCACGCCCTTGTCCGCCAGCGGGCGCACGGAGACGAACCACTGCTTGGAGGTGGTCGGCTCGATGCGCTTGATAGATGCGCTGCATCCATCTATAATGAATGCTGAAGGTTCACATTTTTTTTTGGGGAGGAAACAGCATGAAGCCGGTTCTACAATGGGAGAACAATTCTCCGCATGTCCTGCATTTTCTGCATCAAGTGAGGGAAAAAGTGCATCGTTTGGTTCCTGATGCGAAAGTGATTCTGCATGGTTCCCGTGTCCGCAATGAAGCCCGGCAGGACTCTGACTGGGATTTTCTGATCATCGCTGATCATCCACTTGACAAGCAGACAGTGACAGAGCTGAAGGACAGCCTCTATGATGTTGAATTAGCTAATGATGAAGTGGTGAGCAGCATTATTCGAAGCAGACAGGAGTGGTCTTCGCCTGAATATGATGCGTTGCCGTTTAAAGAAGTGGTGGAAAAAGAGGGTGTAGAACTGTGAACTACAAGGAGGAGATTATCTGCTATCGGCTTGAACGCGCTGAAGAAACCTATCAGGAAGCTCTGCTGATGCAGCGCGAAAAACACTGGAACACCTGCGCCAATAGGTTGTATTACGCCTGCTTTTATGCGGTCAGTGCTTTGCTGCAACAGCACGATTTTTCATCAGGAAAACACAGCGGCATCAAGGCGTATTTCAATCAGCATTTCATCAAGACAGGAATTCTTGACAAAGAATTGGGAAGGTTATACAGCAGGTTGTTTGATGCCAGGCAAGAGGGAGACTATATTGATTTTGTCCGTTATGCGGCTGAGGATGTCGAACCTTGGATAGAAAGAGTCAGATTGTTTATTGATATAGTTTTAGAACTTATTGAAAAAAATAGAAAGGTTACTGCCCAGTAGACTGTCCTCTCTTTCCGCTATCCTGCTGAGGATAGTCTGCAAGAGGTTGAATTGGAAAACGACGAGGTAGCAGTATCATACGAAGCAGGCAGGGATGGACTTCGCCTGAATATGATGTGCTGATGTTTAAAGAGGCGGTGGAAAGAGAGAGTGTAGTGTTGTGAATTACAAATTCGCTACCGGCTTGAACGCGCTGAAGAAGTTTACTACGAAGCTCTACTCTTGCATTTAAATTGAGCTGCTTCTGTACTTTCGATCATTGCATTGGTGGTGCTTGTTCCGACACATGTATTGATAAAATCAAATACTTCTGTACCAACTTCTGCTTGATGCCTTACGCTCGTGAATCCGCGTTCAGCCGCGAGGAATTCCTTGTTCTGAAAGTCGGCATAGGCTCCCATGCCGCGTTTTACGTAACTTTCCGCAAGTTCAAAA